>QMWA01000004.1 GCA_003661385.1 Thermoproteota archaeon
GCCTCCTACCAGGCTCTCCGGCCAAGCCTCTAGAGCACCCCGGCTCACAATACACCTACCTAACTGAGTACTTAAGGATTTCCCGAGGGTGGATAACCACAAATTGCTGAATACCCCTCGCCTTCAGAATGTCTACCACAGCTACTGCCTGCCTACTTGGGCAAATCACCTGATAGATCATGGCTCCATCTCTGAATACCCTCCATCCAGGTCGATGCAGCTCTTTGATGTCCTCTTCTAAGAGGAGGCCGTTCACAACTACTTGTACATACCCCCCTACCGCCATCCTCCTGTAGAACCTTGCTTGCCTATTGCATAGTGAGACACGAATCCTCTCTTCTCTACCTAAGACTTCCACCCACATTGGCACCCAAGCTTTCCCGATAACTCCTTTAAGCTTACCTTTGATATCAAGTAGTACTGTTTTTTCCTCCAGAAAAACTCTCCCAGTGATCCTTCTTGCCTCCGGTTTCACTAAGAAGAGCCCTCTAATAGCCTCCCCTCTCTTAGCTTCTCCAAACCCGCTTACTATACCAAACCTAACGCAAAGAAAGCAGCAAAAGGCTCTTTCATCTCTTCCGTATGCGGAAACGCTTGTCCACCCTCTATCCCCCTCAACTCTGATCTTATCTAGCCTGAGGTTACCTGCTAACTTCTTCAGGTAACCCTCAAAGTCCTTAGCTGCCTTCTTTGCTAGACTACGGCTGAGTAAGTCTAGCCTATCTGCTATTATTACCTTAAATGCCCCTACCTCCTTTCGACTACCTCAATGTGCTCAAGCTTACTAATCACATCTGTAAGCTTATTGACAACTCTCCCGTTATCGCTTGGGTATAAAGGTGACCCGCATACGGGGCAGTTAAAGTCTCTTTCAGCTGCCTGCTCAAGCGATACTCTAAGATGAGACTCGTCACTGGTGCATGCGTATATTATGTTACTTTTCTCATACTCAAGCTTGCGAGTCAGTGCCTCTATAACCTTATTGGCTCTCTTACGTAAGCTCATTCTAAGCCCATCTACATCAAGTTCCCAGAAGACATCATACCACTTTTTCTCATTGTCCTTGACCTTCCTATACCTTACAATGTGGTTTTCATGTAGCCTATAAAGAGCCCTCCTTACGAGCTGGAGCTTGAGATTTGCAGCCTCAGCAATCCTTCTCTCCTCAGCTTCCCCCTTCAATAGCACGTTACTTACTCTTAAAATCTCTTCGTCACCGTGGCCATTAACCAGAAATGTTATGAGCTCTGCTAGCCTGCTGCCCTTCACTTAACCCCCTAAGTAGTAAGTCCTCTGTGTTACTTAATCTTACCTGATCGTCAACTGCCTAACCAAATCTCCTGCTCTTTCCCTTCTTTATCTCAAGAACTTCACCTATTGTAGGGCCAGTCTCTACTCTTCCCTCGAATCTGATAGGGATAGCCTCGTCTGCTGTTTCTCTGAGTATCTTAACACCAAGTACAGCCTCTATCTTCATGCATGTCGGTATATCAGGTGTAAACTTTCCAGCTTCTATCTTCTGTAGCATCGACTCTTTGATGCCAAGCTTCTCTGCAAGGTCTTTCTGCTTCATACCAAGCTCTTCCCTTCTCCTCCTCACAATTAGATGATAGTTTTCAATAACCTCATACTTTTCATATAAATCTCCTGTCACATGTGTCCTGCGTTTTCTTACTTGAACATGAGTCTTCTTAGCCCTTTGTCTCTTAGCTCCTCTGCCTATGGCAGCTAAGCTGACACTCCCTCCATATCTCGCGCATATAGGGCATACTGAGACTATAGCTCCTTCAATTTGCCTCTTAACAATCTTATCAGTCTGTCTACCACAAACCTCACATTCAAACACGTGCCCACCACCGTATCAGGTTATCTCAACTTAAATTTGGCTCTCCTATAATGTTGGGTGCACAGATGCCTCGTGGGCTATCTCCTCGCCAGCTTAGGAGACTCATGAAGCAGATGGGTATGAGCATAATCGAGATCAGAGATGTAGAGTATGCCATCATAAAGACCAAAGAAGCCGAATACTACTTTGAAGCCCCTGCCGTCTCTGTGATTAAGATGAAAGACCTAGAGCAGTGGCAGATAACAGGTACGCCAGTTAAGAAGGAAGTTGAGGAGGAAGTTGAGATAAGCGAGGAAGATATAGAACTCATAGTAGAGCAGACAGGGTGTAGCAGAGATAGTGCTATAAAGGCATTGAAGAAGGCTAAAGGAGACTTAGCTGAGGCCATACTAATTATACAGGGTGGTTCCATTGATTAAAAGACTGTGGGCGCCCTGGAGAAGGCAGTACATAGAGGAGATAGGTAAGGGCATGGATAGAGGATGCATTTTCTGCAACGCTGTTGCTGAAAATGGTGATAAAAGCCTTCTCCTGTATGTTGACTCGCACGCCATGGTTCTTGTAAACAAATATCCCTACAACCCTGGACACCTAATGGTGGCTCCAACTAGACATGTAGGCGACCTCCTGTTACTCTCATACGAGGAGGTAAAATCTATGTGGAATCTGATCAAGGAATCTGTCAGGATACTGACGAGGAAGTACCGTCCAGATGGATTTAATATAGGGCTAAACTTGGGAAGGCTCGCTGGAGCAGGGATCGAAGAACATCTCCATGTCCATATAGTGCCAAGGTGGGCTGGTGATACAAACTTCATGCCTGTTATAGCGGATACAAAGGTGATATCCTCTTCACTAAGTGACATAGTAGAGGATCTAAAGAGAGAGTTCATGCAACTGAAGCTTACTCCCAATAGCTCTCAAGAGCTCTAGCTGAACCTCTATTAAGTCAGCTGGAGAGCATGAGAAGCCTTATATTTCCCAAATATCTACGTGCTCTTTGGGGGGCGTGGGGTAGCTACTCCTAGCTACAGTGGTCTATCCTTCCAGCCTCGGGAGCTGGAGACCTGGGTTCAAATCCCAGCGCCCCCACTGCCCCTAGTATAGCCCCTCTCTTCTTAGGATAGATCTAGCTATTATAACCCCAGAGACTGATGCCTGAACTAGCCCCCTCGATACCCCTGCTCCATCTCCTCCAGCATATAGATTTCTAACTTCTGTTTCAAGGGTACTCTTCAGCTTTAGGCTAGAGGAGTACAACTTAATTTCAACGCCATACAAGAGCGTGTGATCAGAGTAAACCCCTGGTATCACTTTATTAAGCTGCTCCAGCATCTCAATTATGTTTCTAAGATACCTATAGGGGAGGACATAGCTCAGGTCACCTGGTGTAACGTCCTCTAATGTCCTAGTTACTATGCTCCTCTCTATCCTCTCATGTGTGGACCTTCTGCCTCTCAGAAGGTCTCCAAGCCTTTGTATTATTGGCTTATTTCCAGCTATATTATTAGCTAGCTTAGCAATGTCGAGAGCATATGAGATAGGGTCTCTAAATGGCTCTGTAAACCTAGTACTAACTAATACTGCGAAATTGGTGTTCTCAGTAGTGTTATCTGCTCTGCTCTGCCCATTAACAGTCACTATTCCGTTATGGACTTCAGTGATTACCTCGCCATATGGACACACACAGAATGTCCTGACTTTGTCGTCAAATGACCTAGTATAATAAATGAACTTCGGCTCATAAAGTATGCTCGTGTACGGCTCCATAATTTCAGCCGGTACCTCGACTCTTATCCCAATATCGACTGTATCGTTGTAGACCTCTATCCCAAGCCTCTTTGCCGCCTTTCTAAGCCATGATGCTCCTGACCTCCCTGGTGCTAAAACAACGTACTTAGAGCTAAACTTCTCTCCCTCAGATGAGATAACTCCTTTTACCTCTCTTCCTTCAACTATGATGTCGCTTACATCGGTTTCAAAATAGAATTCAACGCCATTTTCCTCGAGGTACTTCTTCAGATTTGCTAGAACTTCCTTACTCTTCTCTCCCATATGCCTTACAGGAAATGTCAATAGCCTCAGATTCTCTCTTAGAGCTTCTCTTTTAAGCCTCTCTATTTTATCAACATCTGTTCCATATAGTTCTTCAGGCGCACCAAACCTGACATAGATGCTGTCGACGTATCTTATCAACTCAGCTAGCTTTTTTCGCCCAACATACTCGAGGAGTCTTCCTCCTACATCAGGTGACAGGTTCAGCTTGCCATCTGAAAAAGCTCCTGCTCCGCCGTAACCAGAAACCATGTGGCAAGGTTTGCATTTTCTACAGCCTCCTCCTAGAGCCATAGGGCACATCCTCTTCTCGAGATCTCTTCCTCTCTCTAGGATAGCTATCTTCAGCTTATCAGATCTTGTCACAAGCTCATATGCAGCAAATATCCCTGTAGGTCCAGATCCAACTATGGCTACATCCCACAAGCTTACCCCTCCATGGTATATACTTCTGTCACTGAAGCCTTACTCCTCCTAAGTAATGGGAGAAACTCAATAGCCTTACTGTAGTCTAGACCAGGGACAAGGTAGCTCATTGCTGGTATGATTAGGAAAGGCAGGCTTTTCTCATCCATTAGCTGGATCCTCCCCTTTACCAAAACTTTGCCTCTTTTGCCTGGTGAAACCGGGTGTGCATGAGCAAGTATGACAAGCTTACTCTCCATAAGCTTGTCATCTGGGGCAGCATGCCCATGCATGAGATACACTCTATCCATCAGGAAGCCTTTGGCCTCCTCGAGCCTTATATTGCTCATTCCCAGGGACTTTATGGTCTCTCCTATTAGCCCATCATGGTTTCCTCGGACAACAACCACTTCTTTAAAAGCCTCTCCAAGCTCCCTAAGAAGCCTACCTGCTTCAGCTAGCTCTCTTCTCCCCCCTCCTAGTACGTCATGCTTTAGATCCCCTAAAATAACCAGAGTATCCGCCTTAAGCCTTATGGAGGCTTTTACTATCTTTCTAAAGAGCCTTCTCCACTGTGAAGTTGGATGTATCCCCTGCATGGCAAGCTCTCTCTCAAATCCGATGTGCAGATCTCCAACTACCAGAACTCCAGAGCCTCTGGACTTAAGTAACAGCCCTGGTAGCCCTCTAACTGCTAGTGCTTCTCCTCCAATATTGGAATACACTCGGGTGACATCATGGCGGCTGTGATAGCTCAAACAGCTCTCCTGCTTCAGCAGAGGTTATCTACAGCCTCTGAGGAGGAGGCTATTAAAACTATAGCTGACATGTATGGAAGCAGAGCTAAAAGAGCCTTAGAGGCAGTCATGCAGGGGAAGGTCAAAAAGTACGTGTTTACTCCCAGTGGAGATGTCATATGGTGTGTAGTTGGAAGGGAGAGGGAGTACTTGGTCATACCATACTGCTACTGCTCATGTGAGGATCATCTCATGAGTGTTGTAGTGAATAGAAGCGTTCCCTTCTGTTATCACATCTTAGCTGTGTTAGTTGCTCAGATAACCAGGAGATATAAAGAAATAGTCGGGGAAGATCTGACATATTACCGGGTGATAAGAGAGCTTCTAGAGTCCACCTTGTGAGCCTATTCACGCTTCCTCTATCCTGTAAACCCTCAGTGAAACTTCCTTTCTCTTCTCTATTCTCTGTATCTTCCCGTCTCTAAGCCATACTATCCTATCACTCACGTCTATCATCTTGAGGTCATGCGTTGCAGCCATGACCGTGACTCCCTTCTCTCTATTTAACTCATGTAGGAGCATTATTATGCTACGTCCAGTATCCAGGTCCAGGTTTCCTGTAGGCTCATCTGCAAGTATGATAGCTGGGTTGTTTGCTAGAGCTCTAGCTATAGCTACACGCTGCTGTTGCCCTCCTGAGAGCTCAACAGGCTTATGTTCAAGCCTATCGCCAAGCCCGACTCTGTTCAAGAGCTCTATTGCTCTTTTCCTCCTCTCCTCTGCATCTACTCCGGCGAATATCATTGGAAGCATGACATTCTCTAATGCTGTCATTACTGGGATTAGATTGAATGTCTGGAAAATGTACCCTATCTTCCTGCACCTTAGCCATGCTAACTCATATGCATCAAGCTTCGATATGTCTACTTCATCTATGTAGATCTTGCCTGCAGTAGGCTTGTCAAGCCCACCGACCATGTTAAACAGTGTAGTTTTACCTGAACCACTAGGTCCCATTATGCTAATGTATTCTCCCTTTACAACCCTGAGATCTACTCCATCAAGTGCTTTCACGATCTCTGGCCCCATCTTATAGTACTTTTTTAGCCCTTCTGTTTCTAGTGTGTAGATCAATTTCTCACTAATGCTCATGGTAACCCCTCATATAACGAACCTCAAAGCTTCCGCAGGATCTAACTTAGCTGCTCTATAAGCTGGATATGCTGCAGCCAAGACAGATAAACCAACGGATATAGCCTCAGCGCGAGCGAATACTGCCAGCATAGACCCACCTGGGATCTTAAAGATCGCCATAGCCCCCAGTGTCTTTGCTGTTAAGGCTACTGTAGCAAATATCCCCACGATGTAGCCAAGAAGCCCCCCGATGAACCCAAGCAGAGCGCTCTCTATCAAGAAAATCTCGAGAATATGCCTGTACAGCGCGCCAAGGCACTTCATCGTACCTATCTCCCTAGTTCTCTCTGCAACAGCCATGAATATCGAGTTCATTATCCCTGCTCCAGCTACCAGAACAGAAAGGATCAGCATCCATATGTAGTACTCCTTCAACGTCCCTGCTTCACTTCCCATAACTCTAGAGACTGTCGCTGTAAGAACGAGCGTCGTGTAGAATGCAATGGAGAGTGTGACTCCGCTTACGGTCAGCAGAACTCTGCTAAACCTCTTTTGGATAAAGGCTATCACTAGCTTAAACACCTCGCTGGTCGGGAAGTATATCTTCGCTTCACGCTCTCTCAAGTTACCTACCACAGCCTCACTGTGTGTATGCCTTAAATAGGTTAGGCTCCTCAAATCCCCTTAGAGATGCTATTAGCAGTGAGCTATCTGCTTACTATAAGCTTTCAACTACGTTATGGGCCATAGTACGAAACAGTTATTAATTCGACGTAAGCCTAACTAGAGGTCAATATGTCCTCCATAGAGGTTCTCCGCGACTACGTAGCAAGAAAGATAATTGGAGACATAGTAATGTCTGACAGTCCTGGGAAGGCTATGAAGAGGTGGAGAGAGTATTTTGGGATACAACAGAGCAAATTAGCTGAGCAGCTTGAGATATCTCCATCAGTGATCTCGGATTACGAGTCTGGAAGGAGAAAGAGCCCGGGAACCTATGTGCTGAAGAGGTTTGTGAACGCTCTGATAGAAGCTGACTTGAAGTCAGGTGGCCACGTAACCCGGCTGCTAGCTAAGACGCTGACCCCTGTCCCTCTTCCATCCTCTGTAATCGATATGAAGGAGTTTTCTCATCCAGTTAAGATATCAAAGTTGGTTGATGCTATTTCTGGAGAGGTGTACTCATGCAAGGATTCGCTCGATGAGCATATATACGGGTACACGATAATAGATGCGCTTAAAGCTATCAAAGAGCTATCTGGCCAGGACTTTTACAACATATTTGGGGTCACAACGCAGAGAGCTCTGGTCTTCACCAATGCAAGGCAAACTGGGGGCAGGACGCTAGCTGTCGCAATAAAGGTGTTCAACATAAAGCCTGGAGCACTCGTTGTACATGGTTCTTCTAGGGCAGATGACTTAGCAATAGAGCTAACAGAGCTAATGGGAGTTCCTCTCGTCATTTCAAGGCTTTCCTCTGTGGCTGAGCTGGTCAACGCATTACGTAAGCTCTTGGTCACATAGAGCACCACTTCGTCTATCACCATACAATACTTTGGCATATGGTAAAGTTTAAAACCACTAAGCAGCAGGGTACCAGAACCATTACAGCTATCTCAACGCTCTCAGCGATCTCTCAGAGGGCTTATGCTAAGCTAAAGCGGGGAATTGCAGATGAAACCAGCTAGAGAAGTTGGTATAGTTGGGTGGGGAGCTTACGTACCTCAACTCAGAGTAAAGGTAGAGGAAATCGCAGACATGTGGGGTAAGCCAAAGGAGAGGGTAAAAGCCAGCATAAGGATATTAGAGAAGTCTGTTCCAAGTATGGACGAGGACACCGCAACAATGGCGGTTGAAGCCGCACAGTACGCGATCCAGAGAGCTGGAATAGACCCCTCACTGCTGGGTGCTGTCTTCATTGGAACGGAGTCCAAGCCGTATGCCGTTAAGCCGACTAGTACAATAGTAGCAGAAGCCATAGGCGCTACACCCAGGGTATTAGCTGCAGACTTTGAGTTCGCGTGCAAAGCAGGTACAGAAGCTGTGCAGTGCTGCATGGCACTTGTGTCATCCGGCATGATAAACTATGGTATGGCAGTAGGAGTAGATACGGCGCAAGGAGCCCCCGGAGACGACCTGGAGTTTTCTGCTGCAGCAGGAAGTGCAGCAATAATACTAGGGTCGGGAGCTGAGTCAGCTGCCATAATAACGGCATCTGTATCCTATGTGACCGATACCCCAGACTTCTGGAGGCGTCCATTTGAACCATACCCACGCCATGCAGAGGCCTTTACAGGAGGGCCAGCGTATTTCCACCATATTGTGAGTGCAGCTAAGCTCTTAATGGATGAGATAGGATCTACACCAAAGGACTATGACCACGTGATATTTCACCAGCCAAATGGCAGATTCCCAGCTAAAGCAGGTAGTATACTCGGCTTCCGCAAGGAGCAAATGCAGTATGGGCTTGTTGTGGACAAGATAGGGAACACCTACAGTGCCTCATCACTTATAGGCTTATGTAATGTCCTCGACCATGCAAGCCCAGGTGAACGTGTGTTACTCGTATCCTACGGGTCGGGAGCTGGAAGTGATGCTTTCGACATTATCATAACAGAGCTCATAGAGGAGAAGAAGAGATTCGCTCCACTCGTCTCTGAGCTAATAGGAAGAAGAAGATGCATATCCTATGCAGTATATGGGAAGCATAGAGGAAAGTTCATACTCCCATCAGACAAAGGTGGATAACTTGGGTAAGAGCCTAGCTGCTATAGTAGGCTTAGGAATGATCAAAGTAGGGATGCACTGGAGCAAGTCGATAAGAGAGCTAGCAGTAGAAGCAGGCCTAAAAGCACTGGATGACGCCGGAAACCCTGACGTAGATGCAGTGTACGTGTCAAACATGGCTTCCGGCCTGTTCTGCGACCAAGAAAACCTGGCAGACTTGATAGCAGACTACCTTGCTTTAACTCCAGCTCCTGCAGTCAAAATAGAGGCTGCATGTGCATCTGGAGGCGTAGCACTGACCCAAGCCGTAGCAGCGGTGGCCTCTGGGGTATACGATACCATCTTACTAGTTGGCGTCGAGAAGATGAGTGAGCTGGTTTCAACCGAGGTAACGAACGCAATAGCCTGCTGCCTGGATGCAGAGTACGAGAAGTTCTATGGAGTTACATTCCAGGCTGCAAACGCCCTGCTAATGAGGATGTATATGGAGAAGTACAGGGTAAAGAGGGAAGCTTTCGGAGAGTTTGTCTCTCTTATGCACCAAAATGCCACAAAAAACCCATATGCCCAGCTTAGGTTCCCCGTGACAGTTGAGCAGTACTTAAACTCTCCGGTAATAGCTGATCCAATAAGGCTGCTTGATTGCGCTCCAGTAGGAGACGGAGCAGCTGCGCTAGTGATTACTAGCACAAAGAAGGCTAAGAAGGTAGTTGATAACCCTGTTTTCATCAAAGGGATAGGTCAGGCGACGGACACCATAAGCATAAAAGATAGGGTAGACCCTCTATTTCTAAGGTCAGTAAGTAAGGCAGCTGAAACAGCATTTCAGATGGCTGGCTGCTCAATAGAGGACGTAGATGTGGTAGAACTACACGACTCGTTTCCATTCGTGGCATTCATGGCGATGGAAGCACTAGGCTTGGCTGAAAGGGGGAAAGCCTATAAGCTGCTTGAAAACGGAGACATAAAGCCTGGTGGTAAGCTTCCAATCAACTTAAGTGGTGGCCTTAAGGCTAGAGGCCACCCAATAGGGGCCACTGGCGTATATCAGGCAGCTGAACTCTCCCTACAGCTAATTGGAGAGGCAGGCAGCCTCCAAGCTGATAGCCCAGCTAAAGCTCTCATGGTAAGCATAGGTGGAGTAGCATCAAATGCAGCTGTTATCGTACTTGAGAGGGGAGATTGATGTCTTCCGCTCCGAGATACTGGAGGGAAATACCCTACAGGTATAGGCTAGAGGCTTCTCTCTGCGAGAGGTGTGGTAGCAAGTTCTATCCTCCAAGGATAATCTGCCCTAACTGCAAGTCTAGAGAGATGAAGAGGATAAGGCTGCCCAAGAGAGGTACCTTAGTAAGCTACAGCGTGGTATACTTTCCACCAAAGGGCTTCGAGCTGCAAACACCCTATGTAGTGGGGCTTGTGGAGATAGATGGTGTCAAGGTCGTAGGGCAGATAACTGATGTGCTTCCAAGTGAGCTGAAGATTGGGATGGAGCTAGAGGCATGCTTCAGGAAAGTCAGGGTTAATGGCAAGAGCGGGATAATACAGTACGGTATAAAGTTCAGAAAGCCAGAAAAAAGGGATGCAGATGAGTCATATGTGCCTATTGGAGTACGCTAGAAAAACTGGTCTAAGGTAGCTGTTTTCGTTCTCAATGTCTCGTAATCTATGCCAAGTGCATCAAGCAGTTGCTCAAATGTGCTAAACAGGTACTCCTCATACTTCTCTACATCTATCTCATCGATGGTAGCTAGCTCTATAGGCTTAACCCCTTCTCTTGTCTTTGTCTTGACATAAGCTATGATCTTACCAGTAGCCACGACTTCCCCTCTCTCCTGAAGCATCTTAGCTGCCTTAACATGCTGTGGAGTAGTCTTCTCATACTTGTCAAGAGGCTTACTCAGCATCACCTCAAATGCCAGCTCTTCAAGTGTAAGCCTCTTCTCAACCAGTTTTCTCCTTGCTTCCCTGACTATCTCAATGATCCTTAACTTAGCTTTCTCGAGGTCATCTGGCGTCTTAACATTCCTAAGCTCCTCTAAGGCTCGCTGAAATGCCTCTCTTATAAACCTAGGAGTATTCCTCTTCTTCCCAGTCATTCCCTTCACATCAACTGTTCCATCTTCGCTTACTCCGAGATAGTTTTTCTTTCTCTCTGAAAACACAGTATACCTGTAAATCTTGTCTAGCTCAAGATCCATCCCAAGCTTAGACTCTATCTCTTTTTCAAGCTTCTCCACATCTTCCTCAGACCTGATCTTTATGAACAGGCTGTCAGTGTCACCATACAGCACCTCAACACCCATCGCACTAGCTATCTCAAGGGATTTCTGTATAGCATACCTCCCAAGAGCTGCTATACTTTCAGCAACAGGAGGGCAGTACAGTGGATAAGTCTCCGCCCCGCTTACACCATATGAGGCATTTAAGAACACCTTAAGAGACTGCTGTACAGCTTCATACCATGACCTAATGTCCTCTGGGAGCCTCTTATCCTTGCTAGCACTCTTGTACCATCCTACTCTTATGTCTCTAAGTATGCCTACTATGAGGGGGAATATGCCTCTTACTTTCTTGCAGATCCAGTGGTTTACCTCGGGTATTCTATTGCTTTTACACGCCGAATGAGGGCAGTTTATTGTCTCAAAGCTTATCCTGTACTTCCTTATTATGCTCGGATACAGACTAGCAAAGTCTAAACACGCTACATTAAAGAATGCACCTGGCTTAGGTTTAATCACTATAGCACCAAGGTACTTCTTCCCCTTTATCTTAGCTGTGGTAACGGTCCTTCCCTTGTTCAAGACCTCTTCAGGAGTTGGGATGAGATACCTTCTTCTTCTAAGTTCAAAGTACATCATGTTTTTTATCCAGTTAGATATCCCTGTGCTGGCCACATCTTCGATTGAAAGCTTTGATATCCTCATAAACAGGAATAGAAGCTTGAGTAGCATGTTGTTTCTGTATGTAAAGAGCTTAAGTGTCAGCAGTGTGTCGTAGAGGCAGTACTCTGCTATTCTCGTAATAGACTCTGTTGTAAACTCCTTGGGTGGGGTTCTCTTTCTCTCTCCCAGTATAGCTTGGGAAACAGCATCCAGACTAACCTCTCTATATCTCCCCCCATACACATAGTTTTTCAGAGACTTATTGCTGAACACCTTGTGGAGGTCTATATGCACTCCCTTCCTCAGGGTGTAATGGTCTCTTTTAGCCACTATCGGGATATCGCTGTCAGGTATTCCCAGCTTCTGTGCTCTATGTCTCAAGTAAGGTAAGTCGAAGTTTGTCCCGTTGAAAGTGACCAGGAGAGGAGCTTTTTCAAGTACTTTGAGGGCCTCCATTATCAGAGCCTTCTCGTCAGCATATGTCACTATTTCAGCGTTCTTCAGTATGCTGCTCTGCTTAATATATTCCTCGTCCAGGTCGTGGCTCTTAGCAAGCAGCAGAATTCTAGGAGGCTTACTGCTGTCACTTGATGCCAGTCCAATGGATATCACTCTCTGTCTAGCTTCCTTGGGGTCTGGGATCACATTATGCTGTGTGGTCTCTACTTCTATGTCGAGTGCAAGGGCTTCTATGCTTGGGGCTTCTTCCTCAAGCAGCATTACTATCTCCTTTGCAACTTGAAGAGCTTCCTTGTCTTTGTCTTCAAGCTTGCTTAGAATCTCTCTTTCTTTCTCTTCGCTTATTCTCGGCTTTATCAGCTCAAGCTCCCCGCTGTTAGCTGCCCTGTATCTCATTCCAGGTATCAGGAGCTTATCGTAGATGTAGCAGTTCCTGTACTTTATGTCAGCCTCCCATACTTTAGCTCCTGGAGAAACCCTTTTGATGACCTCCCTGAGGCTTTCAGCTCTGCCTCCAATAGCAAGTGGATCCTTTGCTACGACCTTAGTCAGTGTTACATCGATGTCCTTGAGGATATCATGTTTGGTGACCTCCTCTACTCTCAGGAACCCCTTATGTCCAACCACTTCAGGCATTTTACTGAGCTTTTCAGGAGGTATATTGGTCAGCAGGTAAGGTCTATGCTCTCTACTCAGATACACGATCCTAACTTCGTTTTCCTCCTCAATATAGAGCTTAGCAGCTGCTGTCTCTCGTTCTCTATCATAGTATACGGATAACAGGTAGCCCTCTACCAAAGCTGATCGCTAAGCTAAGCATGGTAGTCCCTTAAAACCTTGTAGCTGCTCTGCTGCATCAATGTCCATAGAGAACTCTCTCGTAAACTTCCACAGTCAGCTTAGCTACATTTCTCCAAGTATTTCTGGCAGCTATGGTTCTATAAAGCTCTTGTCCAAGCTTATTTCTTAGGCTGTCATCTAAAATAGCCAGCTTAAGCTTATCAGCGAGCTCCTCTATGTCTCCAGGCTTGAAAACCAGCCCATTAACCATGTCTCTTATCTCTTCAGAGAACTCACCGACATCAGAGACCACTACCGCCTTCCCATGTGCTGCTACAAGCCTTAAAATGCCACTTGCACCATGGAGTTCCCTATAGGGCAGCACAACTATGTCAGCTTCCTTCAACAGTTTTTCCATCTTTTCATAGCTCAAGTACTCGATTATGAGCCTCACCTTCTCTCCTAGACGTGATTCAGCTATTTTCCTCAGCACCCTTCTTAAGTATGGGAGATCTCTCTCCAGAGAAGCTGGGTGGGGGAATCCTGCTACCGTGAATGTCCAGTTATCAACTCCATCATCTCTGAGCCTTGATAAGGCATCTATGACCAAGTCCACGCCTTTCCGAGGTGTTATAAACCCTATAAACAGTACATCAACTTTCTCGCGGCCGCTCAAATCAGTTATCCCATCTGTCTCACTGGCACCATGTCTTATCACTGTGCACCTGTTTTTATCCCAGCCATATGCTCTGAGAAGCTTAGCTGAGCGTATAGTATGCACTATTGCTGCATCAGCCAGCCTGCTGATGATCTTATCCCAGGTGGGGCTTATACCCCTCTTAGCCATCTGTAGTACATCGCAAACTGTATGGAGGGTCACTACTATCTTGAAGCCTAGCAGCTTTAAGAAGAGAAGACCGAGTGTAAATGCTAGCCTGCTCTTAAAGAGACCATACTCGTGTTGAATGTGTATTATGTCTGGCTTAAAGGACGCAAGCAGCCTTAAAGCCCTGAGCAGATCGATTCTCCCCCTTCTGCTCCACCCTCTAACTACGAGCGCTCTTCCATCTAATGCCACTAAGGTTCTGGTCCAGCTCCTTTTTTCAGCGAAAACCACAACGCTCACCCCATACCTGCCAGAAAGCTCTCTGACCAGAGCTCTAGTGTACTCTGCGATCCCACACCTCTGTGGCGGGTATGTAGAAACCATTAGTACTCTCATGGCAGACCCCAACGCTTTTAACTACCCTAAGATAAAGCCGACTTACGGTGACTGTTACTGTGAAGTTAGAGCTTACGGCTATCATGCTAGCTGTCATAGCTTCTGGGATAACACCCTCCATAGCAGCAGCACAGCCAAGGCTCCTATACCCCTCTATCACAATCTACTTAGACGAAGAAGGGCGGGCTGTCTGCAATGGGTCCATGCACTTTCCCTTATACATTCTGGCTAAAGACCCCATGCTCGAGTACCATGGATACATTTTGCTTAAAGAGTCAGCTCTAGGCCTTGAAGGGTATTATGGCCTTGCAATAGTGCCGGTAGCTGGAGCTAAAACACGAGACTACATGAAGAAGCTGGCTGAAAGCATAACCAACGTGTATGCTCTGAGCTTAATCAAGAGATTCTACCTACCGATGGGAGAGCTCTCTCAAATAGATATAGCATACGATGGTGACACGAATACAGTAAGAATATCCTCAAGGTATAGGATATTTTCCGAGGAACTCGAAGGCATTAAGGTTGAGAAGCTAGAGGTCTCTTATCTCGTCTACACGGGTATTGAGTTCAACTCTACCCTCATGATGCAGTTCCTCATACACCTGGCTGTGAAGGAGGGTATAGTAAGAGAAGATGGAAGCGAGTATAGAGTGAATTTAGACCCCCTCCTAAGGTTCCTACCAAGCTGGGGGGTGACAAAGCTCTCTCTAATACTGCCATCACCAGAGTATAAGCTAGTAGACGCAAGCCCAAAGCCTTATACCTTAAGATTCAGCAGAGTAGATTGGATGTACACTGGCGCTACAGTGGAGCCATATGTGGCGGTCTTCAAGCCTCCAAGAAGGAAAATGCTCTCAACTCTAATGGCGTCTATGGCAGTAGCCTTAGCGGCTGTGAATGTGGTGCTCGCGGCCTTACTGCATAAAAAGAGGAGGGTATAGTTCACTCCAGCTCTGGAGCTAGTCTACCAATCCTCTTCCTAAGCATGCTGAGGGCCTTTTCCTCAAGCTCCCTCTCCTTAGGCCTTGGCCTTCCCTTCCTAGCAGGCTCTCTCTTGGCGCTTTTCAGCTTCTTCTTACACTCGCCACTTGGAAGCAGCGCGAAAACCTTGCAAAACGCGTACTGGCACCTGCCTGCCATGCACTCATCTCCGATATACCCGCACATTATCCTGGGATTCCCCCTACGTCTGATTATAGCCTTCCTCTCACATCTAAAGAACTCACACGATGGATCACACATTGTATCCAGCGGCCTATCCAAGTAGCCCCCCTCACTACACTTAAGAGCCCCCATCTTATGAAGTCAGGTTAAGTTAAAAAAGTAATACTGCACAGCCATCCCTAGCTGAGGAGTAGAGTAACCTCTAGCTGAGGAGTGGTGGAGCTGATGTCTCCGAGTTTCGGCTACTGTCTACCAGAGCCAGGTGATACGGAAGTCAGAGTAAGCGTCAGAGACCAAAGGATATCATACAAGGAGTGCGTAGAGCTCTGTAGGTTCATAAAAGGTATGAGTGTGGAGAAAGCTAGGAAGATTCTAGAGGAAGTGATAAGGCTCAAGAGGCCAGTTCCATTCAAGAGGTACGTTAAAGGAGTCGGGCACCGAAAAGGCCTGAAGGCGCCCCCCTCTGGAAGGTACCCTGTAAAGGCATCAAAAGTCCTCCTAAGACTCTTAGAGAACGGGATATGGAGCGCCGAGAACAAGGGCCTTGATGCAGACAACCTGTACATCAAGGGGATAGCTGCGCACAAAGGTCCAAAGCTTGTCAGGTTCTTCCCAAGAGCTTTTGGTAGAGCAACACCCAAGATAGAGCAGCTAGTCCACATCGAACTCCTTCTAGCTGAAAGAAAGGAGAGGGGTGAGCATGGAGAAAAGGCCTAAGAGCATAGTTAAGAGAATACTCGAGGAGTCGTATCTGAGGGTTGCTCTAGATGAGTTTCTTAGAGAGAGTCTGGAAAGAGCAGGCTACAGCAAACTTCAGCTGATAAGAGCTCCCATAAGAGATAGGCTTGTCCTCTCTGTTGAGAGGCCGTCCATAGTGATAGGGAAGCATGGCAAGAACGCGCTCAGACTATCTAGAATACTAGAGGAGAGGTTCAAGCTCAACTCACCAAGAATAGAGACAGTTGAGTTAGACAAACCATATCTAGTCGCATCAATAGCTGCTAATAGGATTGCCAGGATGATAGAGCGAGGCTACAAGCCCAGGAGAGCTGCTAGCTTAGTCCTTAGGAGAATAATGGACGATGGCGCTCTAGGTGTAGAGATAAGGATAAAGGGGAAAATTTCTGGAGAAAGAGCTAGAAGGCTTGTTATAAGAGAGGGCGTGATGCTGAAAAGTGGTCAGCCAGCACTAGAACTTGTAGATGAAGGTGTAGCTGAGGCAATGCTTAAGCAGGGCGTAATAGGGGTCAAAGTGAAGATACTAAGGCCAACAAGACTACCTGACGAGTATGAGATAGACCATGAGAAGGCAAAGTCTCTCTATGACCAGACGATATCCAGAGAGCAGCCTGTTGAAGGAGGTTGAACAGCTTGACCAGGAAAACCATGGAGGAACTCAGGAAAATGTCTACAGAGGCCCTCATAAAGAGGCTAAACGAGCTCAAGCTGGAGCTGTTCAAGGCTAGAACGCAGCTGTCGATGGGGGGGCCTCCAGAGAAGGCGATACCAGTGAAGAACATCAGAAAGAACATAGCTAGAGTTCTAACAGTCCTTAGAGAGAGGGGGTTAAAATACTAGACAAACTGCTTCAGCTCCAAAAGAAGATAACTCCACGAAACATACTAGCACATGAGCTCATAGGCCTAGAAGTTGAGATAGCTGACGCCAGCGACCCGAGGCTCATAGGTAAACGAGGCACGGTGATAGATGAGACAAAGAACACCTTTAAAGTGAAGACAGACCGTGGAGTGAAGATAATACCTAAGCGTGGAGTTACCTTCATATTCAAGACACCTGGCCATGGCAAAATTAAGGTGTTAGGTGATAAGCTACTTTACACTCCTGAGAAAAGGTTAGCTAAATACGGAAGGTGGTTGTAGTGAGTAGGATAGAGCCCCCACCAGGCGCTAAGATGCCGTGCAATGACAAGAAGTGCCCATTTCATGGAGGTCTACCGCTTAGGGGGAAGAGAAGAGAGGGCATCGTTGTCGCCAAAAAGATGACAAGGACATGCACTGTGATGATACACTACCTCCAGTACGTGCCTAAGTTCAAGAGATACGAGAGGAAGAGAAGCAAGATACACGCTCACATCCCGCAGTGCATAGACCACCTGATAAAAGAAGGTGACACCGTTATAATACATGAATGCAGGAGACTAGCTAAGACTGTAGCTCACGTGGTCATAGGAAAGAAAGAGGAGAAGAGGTGAACTCAATATGTCCAGGTCAGTGAGAAAGAAGGGAGCTATGAAGATAAGGCTAAGGGTTACTAGAGGCCTACCGGTAGGTGCATATGTGAAGTGTGCCGATAACTCAGGTGCAAAACTGCTTCAGATCATTGGAGTCACAGGGTATAAGGGGACCAAGAACAGGCTCGCATCAGCTGCTGTAGGAGACCTAGTCATAGTTGCAGTCAAGGAGGGGACGCCAGAGCTAGAGCATACGGTTCAGAAGGCAATCATCATAAGGCAGAAGATGCCATTTAAGAGGAAGACCGGGGAGACTATAGCATTCGAGGATAACGCTGCAATTCTAGTCCATGGAGACCTCAAGCCAAGGGGAACAGAAGTAAAGGGGCCTGTAGCAAGAGAAGCCGTGGAAAGATTTCCATCAATAGCTGGAATATGCTCGATGGTGGTCTAGTTGAAGATGCGAAGAGACATCTCGTCTAAGCCAAGAAAGCAGAGGAAAAGACTATACAACATGCCATACCACTTAAGGCATAAGCTGCTGTCTGCTCCATTATCACCAACTCTAAGAGAGAAGTACGGCTTTAGGTCTATCCCCTTGAGGACAGGTGATAAGGTCCTGATAATGAGAGGCGAGTTCACAGGGTTTGAAGGGAAGATAGTTAAGGTAGACCGAAAGAGGCTGCGAGTATACGTGGAGAAGGTTGTCAGGAAGAAGACAGATGGCTCAGAAGTCCTAGTACCTATACACCCATCTAAAGTTATGGTTACCGAGCTGAATCTCAAAGACGAGTTCAGGAAAGCGATTATAGAGAGGAGGGGTGGTGGAGTTGGGTAAGAAAGGAGGGTCAAGAGCTCTCAAGAGGCTAGTTGCACCTAAAACCTGGAGGGTTCCAAGAAAGATAAGCAAGTGGATTGTGAGGCCTTCCCCAGGCCCACATCCAATGGAGCTAAGCATGCCCCTGCTAGTGATACTCAGAGATGTCCTCAAGCTCTACTCAACAGCGAAAGAAGCCAGGAAGGTGATAAAAGCAGGGAAGGTTCTTGTCGACGGAAAGCCTAGGAGAGACCATAAGTTCCCTGTAGGCCTCATGGATACCCTATCGATACCAGATGAGGAGCTGTACCTGAGGTGTGTACCCTATAACGCTAGGCCTATACACTTCATAGCAATACCCAAGTCAGAAGTTAACCTCAAGATATGTCGTGTGATAAGGAAGTTCAATGTGAGAGGTGGAAGATTTCAGATCACACTCCACGACGGCAGAAACATGCTGATCGACTCGATCCTAGACCCTAACAGCATCTCCATAGGAGACTCTCTTTTGATCACGGTTCCAGACCAAGAGATCAAAGCTCACATAAGAGCTGAAGCAGGCAGCTTAGCAATGATATTCCTAGGAGATAGAGCTGGAATCAAGGGAGTAATCCGCAAGATAGTCCCACAGCCCTACTCCGTACCTCTAGTAGAGCTGAAGGTGAATGGGACTACAATGTACGCCAGGAAAGACAGGATAATCATCGTAGGTAAGGAGAGGCCTCTAATAAAGGTGGAACCATGACATCAGAAGCTGAGATCGAGGAAAAGTGGAGAAGCAACCCAATGCTAGTCCCTCGGCTATCCAAAGTGGTTCTAAATATATGTGTAGGGAGAAGCGGCGACCCACTTGAGAGAGCTAAGAAAGTCCTAGAGCAGCTGTCTGGCCAGAAGCCTTCAGTTAGGGCTGCAAAGAGGACTATAAAGGGATTTGGCATAAGGAAGGGAGAGCCCATAGCTTGCTGTGTGACCATCAGAGGGCAGCGAGCAGAAGAGCTACTTAAGAGGCTTTTCCAAGCAGTAGAGAACAAGATAAAAGCATCCAGCTTTGATGGCCGTGGAAACTTCTCATTTGGCATAAAAGAGCATCTGATGATACCTGGAGTAGAATACGATCCCAAGATAGGGATATTCGGAATGGATGTCTGCGTCTCACTAGAGAGGCCAGGATACAGGATAGCTAGACGTAAGATAGCCAGGAGAAGAGTTCCCAAGAAAGCTATAATCACTAGAGAGGAAGCTATATATTTCGTCAAGAAGAACTTCGGTGTAGAAGTGATAGGTGGTTAACTGTGGGAAGGATCATAGACGAGCATGGGAAGCCTCTAGATACACCTCAGTGCAGACGCTGCGGTCGGAGAGGTCGTGGTATAATACGAAAGTATGGGCTCTATCTGTGCCGGCAGTGCTTCAGAGAAGTAGCTGAAAAAATGGGCTGGAGAAAGTACAACTAGGAGGTGAGTTGGGTTATTGACCAGGATGGATCCCCTAGCTGATGCTTTGTCAACAATCCAAAATGCTGTTGCATTAGGGAAAACAGAGTGCCTGATAACAATTTCATCAAAGCTGATAACACGTGTGCTTAGAGTACTTCAGATGAAAGGATATATCGCTGAATTCGAGTATATACCAGATGGAAGATTCGGGAAGTATCGGGTCAAGCTAACTGGGAGAATAAACAAGGTAGCTGCTATAAAGCCTAGGTTCTCAGTCAAAAAAGCGGAATGGACCCAGTACGAGAAGATGTACCTTCCAGCCAGAGACATAGGCATACTCATCGTCTCAACTAACCAAGGTGTCATGACACATGAAGAAGCAAAGAAGCTTGGAATAGGAGGTGTCCTGCTTGCCTACTGCTACTAAAGGAACCATACTCAACACAAATCTAGTTGACTCAGTAAGCCTCAAGATCCCAGATGGAGTAGAAGTAAAGGTACATAAGGATCATGTTGTAGTAAGCGGTCCACTTGGCTCTCTTGTGAAGAAATATGACCCTAGGCTCATTAAGATACTCAAGGTTGACTCTGAGCTCATAATATTCACAGATAAAGTTAGAAAGAGGACATCATCTCTCATAAGGACCATAAGATCCCACATAAGGAACATGATAAAGGGCGTAACTGAGGGCTTTACAAAGAAAATGATAATAGCATACTCGCACTTTCCCATGAGAGTGAAGGTTGACGAGCAGAGAAGGCTCGTGATCATAGAAAACTTCTTAGGAGAAAGAAGCCCTAGGATAGCCAAGATAGTTGGGGAAAAGACTAAAGTGAAGGTTGAGGGAGATTACATATACATAACTGGGATATCCCCAGAGGAGGTAGGTCAAACTGCAGCGAACATAAGGCTTGCTACAAAGATCAAGAGGAAGGACCCAAGAGTATTCCAGGACGGGATATACGTGGTTGAGAGGGAATAGGATGCAGGAGGGAAGCCTAGCTGGCATATCGTCGGCAAAGCTTAAGCAGCTTAGAAGAAAGTTCAAGAAGCCGAATTTCACGAACTTAGCCGCAGCAAAGTTCAAGAGAGTGAGAGATAGGTGGAAGAGGCCTAGAGGAATAGATAACCCGCATAGAAAGGCTTTATCAGGCAGACCGGCACTAGTCAAGATAGGATACAGGACAATGAAGGCCATAAGAGGCCTTCACCCATCCGGGAGAATTCCAGTTGTAGTACACAGCTTATCAGAGCTGGAGAAGATCAAAGATAACCTCGACAAGCATATCGTAGTAATAGGCAGGACTGTAGGCCTTAAGAAGAAGCTTGAGATATATCAGAAAGCAGAGGAGATGGGGGCTCTTGTAGCAAACCCGCCGAGAGAGGTGGCTGAAGTTGGGGAGTAACCTAGCTACGAAAAAGAGGCTAGCAGCAGAAGTGCTAGGCTGCGGGGTTTCAAGGGTGTGGATCGACCCAGAGAGGACAAGCCTAGTAGAGGAGGCTCTGACCAGGGAGGACATAAGGAAGCTCGTTAAGCGAGGTATAATAAGGAAGAAGCCCAAGAAGTCAGGTACAGCTCATGCCAAGAAGCCAAAAAAGAGGAAAAGGGGGCCTGGAAGCAGAAAGGGCTCTCCCTATGCTCGACTACCCAAGAAGCGTAGGTGGATTCAGAGGATAAGACCTCTCAGAAGAGAACTAAGGCGGATGAGAGATCGTGGCATAATAACAAGAAGAGTATATCGCTGGCTATACAGGAGGCTATCAATGTTCAGAAATGTAAACCACCTGAAGCTCTTCATCGAGAAGGAAGGGCTAGCTAGAAAGCCAGATATCATAGAGGAAGTCTTGAAAGAGATAAGCTAGGTGATATCCATTGGCTAGAGGCCCACGGTACAGAGTGAAGTTCAGGAGGAGAAGAGAGGGGAAAACAGACTACTATGCAAGGTACAGGATGCTCCTAGGCGGAAGGCCAAGGCTGGTAGTGAGGAAAAGCAATAGGCACATCAGAGTACATGTCGTTGAAGCCCGCCCAGAGGGAGATCACACTCTAGTGATGGCCTTTTCAAAGGAGCTTGAGAAGCTAGGGTGGCTCTACTCCAGGTCAAACACGCCTGCCGCATACCTGACAGGGTTTCTAGCAGGTATAAGAGCCAAAAAGAAGGGTATAACAGAGGCCATACTTGACATAGGCTTATACCGTAGTGTACCTGGAGCTAGGGTATATGCTGCCCTGAAAGGGTTCATAGACGCAGGCTGCAGCGTCCCTCACAGCCCAGAGATACTCCCCTCAGATGAGAGAATTCGAGGAGAGGACATAGCATCTTACGCCAAGTATTTAAAAGAGAACAACCCAGAGAAGTACCAGAGGGTCTTCTCTGGGTATCTAAAGCTAGGCCTCCTCCCAGAGGAGATCCCCAAGGTGTTCGAGGAGACTCTAGAGAAGGTGAGGAAGTTAGAGGGGTAACCATGTCAGAAGAGTGGGTTCCCAGGACTAAGCTCGGTAGAATGGTACAAGAGGGAGAGATAACATCAATAGATGACATATTCAAGCTTGGGATCCCAATCAAGGAGCCTGAGATAGTAGACGCCTTGCTCCCTGACCTCAAAGAAGACCTCATAAGTGTAGACATGGTACAGAGGCAAACTGACGCAGGAGAGCTCACAAGCTTCAGAGTATGTGTTGTAGTAGGGAATATGGACGGTTATGTAGGTATAGGAATAGGGAAGGGCAGGAACTTCCGAGAGGCTATAAGAGCAGCTCTAAGAGAGGCAAAGCTCTCAATAATACCCGTACTGAGAGGATGTGGGGCATGGGGATGTATGTGTAACTTGCCTCATTCACTGAGGTTTAAGGCCTATGGAAAAGCTGGGAGCGTCAGAGTATACCTCTTCCCAGCTCCACGTGGCAGTGGCTTGGTAATAGGTGAAACAGGGAAGAAGGTTCTTACGATGGCTGGTGTAGAGGATATAAAGTCCTTTGCAAAGGGAAGCAAGAGCACCAGGATAAACTTCGCGTATGCTGTGTATGATGCCCTCAAGAACCAGCATGCGTTCCAGTTCTAGCTGGTGCATGGAGATGGGCAGCCAATCAGGTAGGCTACTTGCTGTAATAAGGATAAGGGGGACAGTAGGAGTTCGCCCTGACATAAGGCATACGCTAAAGCTTCTAAGGCTAACAAGGAAGTTTCACATGGTGCTAGTAAGGGAATCTCCTTCCATAATGGGGATGTTGCATAAGGTGAAGGACTACGTAACCTACGGCGAGATATCGAGGGGCACTCTGAAGAAGCTTATCGAAGAGAGGGGGAGAGGCCCAGGGGATGTGAGGATAACTGATGAGTATCTAAGGGAGAAGTCAGGTTTCAGCAGCATCGAGGAGCTTGCTGATGCTATATACTCAGGCAGAGTTGACATAAGGAAGCTGGGGTTCATAAAGCCTGTCTTCAGGCTTCACCCTCCTAGGGGAGGGTTTAAGAAGACAACGAAGAGGCATGTAACAGATGGAGGTGAACTCGGATATAGAGGAGATGCCATAAACAAACTGATTAGGAGGATGTTATAATGCCATGGAGAAGGCCCAGGAAGAAGTCCAGGAAGTTACGTGGGTCGAGGACACACGGTTACGGGATACAAGGGCAGCATAGAGGAAGTGGAGCTAGAGGCGGCTTTGGGAAGGCTGGCCTCAAGAAGCACAAGTGGACATGGGTAGTCAAGTATGCACCAGACTACTTCGGTGCGGGTAGAAGAGGATTCAAGCCGCCAACCAAGAAAACAGAGGTTGAAAGGCCTGTAGTAAACGTAGACCAGCTTGAGGAGCTGCTGGGGAAGGTGAGGCCTAGTGAGAGAGACGAGAAGGGCCTACCTATACTGAACCTGATTGAATTGGGGTATGGGAAGCTCCTGGGCAGAGGGAATGTGACAGCTGCTATGCACGTTGTAGTGGCTGCTGCCTCAAAGTCAGCCATTGAGAAGGTTGAAAAAGCTGGTGGAGTTATTGAGGTGGTGAGTGCATCCCATGCCCTCTCTTAGGGGTTTTGTGCTGTCAGCTGTCAGGCTTATTCCCGAGGTAGAGCCCCCAAAGAAGCGTGTAGTCTTAAGGTCCAAGTTCTTCTGGACAGCGCTAGTCCTCTTGGCGTACTTCATCCTAGCAGAGATACCGATATACGGGGCATCAGAGAGGGCTAAAGATTACTTTGCATCGTTCAGGTTCATCCTAGCTGGGAATGCAGGCTCGCTTATTGACCTAGGGATAGGGCCCATAGTCACAGCTGGCATAGTCATGGAGATTCTAGTCGGAGGAAAGCTGATAAAGCTCGACTTAAGCGATCCTGAGGACCGCAAGGTATTCCAAGCTTCCCAGAAGCTTCTAGGGATCATTGTGATCTTGGTAGAAGCCACAGTCTATGTGTTGTCAGGTAGATTTGGCAGGATAGGCGCCCAGATCTCGAGAGCTATGGCTGCCGCGATAATACTCCAGTTATTCATTGGCAGCTTTCTTCTCATGATGCTTGATGAGCTATGCTCTAGATGGGGTATTGGCAGTGGTATAAGCTTGTTCATACTTGCATCTGTCGCCCAAGAGGTGGTTTGGAAGTCTTTCTCTCCACTTAAGGTACGCTACCCTGAGCTTGGTGAAGTCGTTGTAGGAGCATTTCCTGCCCTTATCCTGGAGGGTCCTGCAGCAGTAAGCCGCTCATATGCTCCAAACGTAGTCGGCTTTATTGCAACGCTCATAGCGTTCGCAATGGTCATAGTGGCATTCAACGTCTACATAAACGTCCCACTAGCGTACACGAGATATGGAGGTTATCGTGGCAAATACCCTATCAAGCTGCTCTATGTCTCAAACATACCGATAATATTTGGAGCAGCGTTCTTCGCTGAGCTATCGCTGGTGAGCAGGATACTCTGGGAGAAATTCGGGTATAGCAGCTCTAAGCTTGCCTCAACAGTAGTTAGGGTCTTCGGGGTATACAACTACACCAGGTATGGTGATATAGTGCCGGTCAGCGGCCTTGCATACTACCTTACTCCACCCCGAGGCCTATCCTCCGTGTTCATGTATCCAGTAAAGACACTAATTTACACACTGCTCCTGATCATAGTATGCATAGCGTTTTCAGTGATGTGGGTCTACACCGCTGGTATGGACGCTGACTCGGTAGCCACACAGCTAGTAAAGTCAGGGCTACAGATCCCAGGGTCCAGAGCTTCTCCTAGGATAATAGCACAGAGGCTTAGGAGGTACATTAATGCCGTAACAATACTAGGGGGCCTTTTCATAGCTCTACTCTCAGCTTTCGCAGATATGTTGGGGGCACTAGGGACAGGGTCAGGAATATTGCTAGCTGTATCAATACTCTACTCGTTCTATGAGATTCTGATGAGAGAGCGGCTAGAGGAAATGTACCCTGTTGTGAGAAGGATCTTCGGGAGGTGAGCATGCTATTGCCGCTGAGTGACTTCTTACTAGTCTTAAGAACTCCACCATACTCTACAGTGTTCTTAGCTGCTCTCTCCCTCGCAATAAACGTGATCACAATGTTAGTCAACAGAAAGCTCGTTGACCAGGAAAAGCTTAGAGAGTACATGGCTAAAGTGAGAGAGTTTGACCAGCTTAGGCTTCAAGCCATGAGAGAAAGGGACCCCAAAGTCAAGAAGAAGCTCGAAGCTCAGATAAGGCGTAAGGAGAGAGTTATAGCTCCAATGAAGTCAGAGCTCTTGAAGATGCAGTTCATGCCTACAGCGTTCCTGATGGTCCCCATGATAGTAATCTTCTACTTGCTTAGAGGCCTATATCTAGAGATACCGATAGTGGTGCTGCCATTCCCCTTGCCACTCCAAGGCCTCTTCCACAGAGGGTCTGTCATGTCACAGTGGGAACTTGGGTATATTGGCTTCTATATGATATTCTCTCTCACAGCATCTGTCATACTAAACAAGCTGCTCGGCATGCAGCCTGAGGTGTAGTGTTATGCCTGCACCAAGGTATAGGTCTAGAAGCCTAAAAAGGAGGTTTATCAGGACTCCTGGTGGCCGTACCGTCGTACACTACAAGAAGAAGAGGCACAGCTACGCTAAGTGCGCGGTGTGTAAGGGTAGACTCAACGCTGTCCCGACAGGCCCAAGAGTCGAGATAAGAAAGCTCCCTAAGTCTATGAGGAGACCAAATAGGCCATATGGAGGATACCTATGCCCAAAGTGCTTAAGGGAAAAGATTAAGAGTGAGGTTATAAGCGAAGGTCTTCACATACTCGAAATCCAGAGCTAGCTGAGGTGCTAAATCATGGCGTACCTACTGGGTGTAGGTAGAGTCTGTGTTAAGACAGCTGGCAGAGAGGCTGGAAGAAAGTGCGTAATAGTAAAGGTCATAGACAAGAACTACAGGCTAGTAACCGGTCCACCGGAGCTAACAGGGGTTAGAAGAAGGAAATGCAACATAAAGCACCTAGAACCCCTCCCCTATGTCCTAGACATAGGGGAGGATGCAAGCGATGAGGAGGTAGCCAAGAAGCTACTTGAAGCAAACATACTGTCGGAGCAAGATCTAGTTAAGAAGCAGGTGAAGCCCTAGTGCCCCAGGAGCTTGTTACAGTAAGTGAGTGTGAAACAGACCCGAGCTACGGCACTCCCCCGCACAAGCGGACGCCTGAAATGCTATTGAAGACAGGAGTGATCCCACTAGATAAGCCGAGAGGCCCGACGTCAGGTGATGTGGTAGACTGGATTAAGGCCATCCTCGGCTTCAGGATCAAGGTAGGCCACTGCGGGACCCTAGCTGCCCAGTAGGGGCGGGGGATATCCGCCTGCCAGTGGCCTGCTTCCTATAGTCCTGGGGCATGCTACAAAGATAAGCAAGGTGCTCCTAACAGTACCAAAAGCCTACATATGCTTGATGAAGCTTCATAGAGATGCATCTGACAGCCTCTTAGCCAGTACCCTAAGCCAGTTTACAGGAGAGATCTTCCAGAGACCTCCACTTAAATCTGCTGTTAAGCGGAGGCTTAGAATAAGAAGAGTATATGCGATAGAGCTCCTGGAGAGAGAGGGGAGATATGTCCTCCTCAAGGTGCTATGTGAAGCAGGGACCTACATCAGGAAGCTGGTACACGACATCGGAGAAGCCATGGGAACCGGGGCGCACATGGTAGAGCTCAGAAGAACCCAGGTCGGCCCCTTAACTGAGGAGAAGGGGCTCACAACCTTGCACTACCTGGAGTACGCTGTGAAGAAGTGGAGAGAGAGCAGCGACGACACACACTTACGGAGAGCTGTAATACCCATGGAGGAAGCCTTATCCCACTTACCTAGGATGTACGTGAAGGACACAGCTGTCAACGCAGTATGCTATGGAGCTGATCTAGGGGTGCCAGGGATATGCAAGCTCACTAAGGGGATTAAGAGAGGAGATCTTGTCACAATAATGACATTAAAGGGAGAAGCCGTTGCACTAGCTGTCGCCTCTCTCTCTACAGAGGAAATCCTAGAGAGGGAATATGGCAGGGCAGCTAAGACAATTAGAGTTCTAATGGATAGGGATATATACCCCAGGGCATGGTGAGCTAATAGGAGCCGGGGTGCCCTAGCCAGGAAGGGGGCGGGCCTGGAGTCCAGTGAAAGCCAGCCCGTGGCTCTCGTGGCCGCGTGGGTTCGAATCCCACCCCCGGCGTAGCTGCTGAGGGTTGTGCATGGCGGAAGGTGGAGAGAAGTTCAGGCACATAGTCAGGATGTTTGACACAGACCTAGAAGGGCATAAAGCAATCCTATTTGCGCTAACAAAGCTACCTGGAGTAAGCTACAGCTTCTCCAATGCGGTTGTCCGTGTGCTAGGACTAGACCCACTAAAGCCGCTAGGCTTCCTATCCAGTGAGGAGATAAAGAAGATAGAGGATGTATTAAAGAGTCCAGATAAGTACGGAATACCTCCCTGGCTATATAACAGGAGGAGAGACCCAGTAACTGGGGAAGACAAGCACATAGTCGGCCCTAAGGTCAAGCTTGTCGAGAAAATGGACATAGACCGCTTAAAGAAGATGAGATGTTGGAGAGGAGTAAGGCATATACTTGGCCTCAAAGTCAGAGGACAAAGGACAAGGACAACAGGGAGAAAAGGCCGCACTGTCGGCTATAGCAAAAAGAAGAAGTAGGTGATGCTGTTTGGGAGATCCAAAGAAGCAGAGAAAAAAGTACATAACGCCAAGACACCCATGGGACAAAGAGAGGCTTGAAAGGGAGCTTGAGCTCGTAGCAAAATACGGGCTAAGGAATAAGAGAGAAATATGGAGAGCTGCTGCTATAGTCCGAAAATACCGTAGGATAGCAATGCAGCTTCAAGCCCTACCGGAGGATCAGAGAGAGCCCTTACAGTCTCAAGTGCTGTCGAAGCTAACAAAGCTCGGGATACTATCACCTGGCTCAACACTAGACGACATACTAGGCTTAACCGTCTCAAATGTCCTAGACAGGAGGCTCCAGACTATAGTATACAGGAAAGGCCTTGCAAAGTCGATATGGCATGCTAGGCAGCTCATAGTTCACCGGCATGTAACAATCAATGGTAGAGTTATTAAGACACCAAGCTACCTTGTATCAGTAGATGAAGAAGACAAGGTTGAGCTCAGGAGCAAGGGAGGGTGATGTAAATGTCAAGTAAAACAGCTGAGAAGGTAGCTGTAGTACACATATACTCGTCATTCAATGACACAATAATCCATGCAACAGACCCCCTCGGTGGAGAGACTATAGCAAGATACTCTGGCGGCATGTTCGTGAAGGCAGATAGAGAGGAAGGGTCAGCTTACGCAGCTCTCAAGGCAGCACATGCCGTAGCAAGGGACCTAAAGCAGGCTGGAATCACAGTAATAGACATAAAAATAAGGGCTCCTGGAGGAAACGGCCCGAGAATACCTGGTCCAGGAGCTCAGGGTGCTGTAAGAGCCTTAGCTAGAGCTGGCCTCAAGATAAGGAGAATAGAGGATGTGACACCAATACCACATGATGGAACCAGGAGAGCAGGAGGCAGAAGAGGCAGAAGAGTGTAAACATGGCTGCCCTAAGCGAGGTCACAAGGCAGAAGATAACAGTAAGAGAACTAGAGCAGAGGAGAAGC
>QMWA01000005.1 GCA_003661385.1 Thermoproteota archaeon
CAACTTCGCTACAGTACAGCAAGAAGGGAAGCTGCTTAAGGTAGTCGACAGGAGAGCTGGGAGGATACCTACTGAGCAGGCAGCTGAGCTGGCCAGCAGCCTCAACAGCGAGCTGGAAGAGGTGGCTGGATTCAGGTGCAGGTTCTACTCCACAGTAGAGCATAGAGGAGTCCTGGTGATGACTGGAGGAGAGCTGAGCCCTCACATCACAAGCTGTGATCCTCATGAGGAGGGCAGGCCTCTGCTTAAGGTCAAGCCAGCTAAGAGGAAGATAGGATACCCCTTTGACTATGCTGTAGCCAAGAAGACAGCAGAAGCAGTCAATGAGGTCGTAGTGAGGGCATATGACATGCTAAGCAAGCACCCTCTCAATAGGAGAAGGAAAGAGGAGGGGAAGCCTCCTGCTAACGCTATTCTCCTCAGAGGAGCAGGAATTGCATCTGATCTTGAGAGCTTCGCGGAGAGATGGAAGCTAAGGGCTGCATGCATAGCTGGTGGAGCTATGTATAAGGGTGTCGCTAGAGCTCTAGGCTTTGATGTACTAGAGGTTGAGGGGGCGACAGGGGGAGTTAACACCAACCTGAGGGCAAAGTTCTCTGCTGCCATGAACGCGCTGTCCACGTACGACTTCGTCTTCCTTCACATCAAGGCTACTGACTCACTGTCACATGATAAGAAGCCCCTTGAGAAGGCCATGTTCATCGAGAGAGTAGACTCTGAGCTAGCTAACTTGGTTGAGAAGCTGGATAAAGCAGTCTTGTGTGTCACAGCAGACCACACGACATCTAGCATGCTAGGAAAGCATACTGGAGACCCTGTTCCCCTGGTGGTGTACTACAGGGGGGCTAGAGGATCTGATTGCAGGTTTGATGAGAGAAGCGTGGTGTCCAGAGGGCTAGAAGTCTATGGCCTGGAGCTCATGAATATTCTGCTGAACGCAGCAGGCAGACTCGAGGAGCTTGACTATGATGTCAGAGACGAAGCAGACTACCTTGAGCTTGCATAGCTTGTAGGTGTGAACTTAATTATATGTGGCCTCAGATAGTACTCTGGATGGTGTAGCTGAGATGAAAGTGGAAAGGCATATTGTAGGAAGCCTCATCAGAGATGTCGGAGACGAGCTTGGGGTATTCTCACTGGAGGTCTATAGGAAGATAAGCCCTAGGAAAGCCACGTTGCTGCAGGGGCTGCCAGGCCTAGGGCTTGTTGGGAAGCTAGCGGTTGAGATGCTCATCGAGCACTTCTCAGCTGAGCCTGTGGCTAGGCTTTACTCAGAGTACATGTTTCTTCCAGATGGAAACGTTGGAGTAGGGATATCAAACGGGAAGGAGCTCTCCTACATAACGATAGACTTCTACTATGCAGCTACCAGCTCAGGAGAGGAGCTTATACTGATGACTGCTCAGACTCAGCCAGTAAACTGGGGGCAGTATAGGACGCTTCAGAAGGTCCTTGACCTTGCAAGGTCTTGGAGAGTCAGGAGGGTGGTGTCGCTTGGGGGCTTCGCGATGGATAGGGTTGGAGAGGAGAGAGAAGCGTATGTCGCAGCAAGCAGTAAAGCCCTTCTCAGGGAGTTCACTAAGTGTGGTGCTAAAGTGCTGAGAGGAGGGTATGTGACGGGAGCATGTGGGCTCATAGTCGGGTTAGCTGCGATAAGCGACTTCGAGAGCGCAACTCTGCTAGGAGTGACACATGGCAAGTACCCTGACCCAAGGGGAGCTAAAGCGGTCATAGATGTGCTCGATAAGATGTATAAGATCGACTTCAGGACGGAGATAGTTGAGAGGAAGATAAAGGAGGTTGAGAAGACACTTAAGCTGACTAGAGAGATGAAGGAGATAGTGTCCAGGAGAGGGGAAGCTATTCAGAGGCCAGAGTACCCATATACTGTGTGAGGTGATTGCTTGAAGTACTGGGTTAAGACCATAAGGTACAGCAACAGAGAGTACAGGAACCCAATTGTGGTGATAGGATTCCCTGGGATAGGCCTTGTAGGCCTCCAGGCCATAAGGTACATGGCTGAAAAGCTAAATGCAGAGAAAGTCGCTGAGATATACTCAGAGTACCTCTACCTCCAGAGCGCATCAACTGGGATCATGGTTGGGCCAGATGGCACATTTACGCTCCCAAAGTACACGATCTACGGTTACAGTGGGACACCTAGCATGCTTCTAGTAGAGTCAGATACTCAGCCTGTCGTATGGGCTGTCTACAAGTCACTAGACACAGTCTTCTCCTTCCTCAGGCAGTTCAGGCCAAAGGGTGTGATAGTGCTCACTGGGTACAGTAGCCGTGGTGAGAGAGAGGTCTTCTACGTTGCTAGCTCAAACTGGATGCTTGATAAGCTCAAGAAGCTAGGTATTAGCAGCAGGGCTAAGGTTGGGTCTGTTATAATGGCAGCTGGCGCCAGCATAGTGCTCTCCAAGCTCTATGGGTGGCCCTGCATATCGCTTACAGCATCGGTTAAGAGCGCAGTCGATATAGAGGGGACTAGGATCCTCATAGAGACGCTGTCTAAGCTCTTGGGGTTCAGCATAGAGCTAAGCGACTTAGATGAGATGGCTAAGGAAGCTGAGAGAGCTGAGATGGTGATAAAGCTCATTGCACCCACTACACCACGAGAAGGTAGAGTAGACTACATACTCTGAGGGCGATACATGCTTGAGGGAACTACTGTATGGATAGACATTACAACCCCAAAGGATGTCAGGCTTTTCAGAGCTCTGGGAGAGAAGCTGATAAAGCTTGGAGCTGCCGTTGAGTATACTGCTAGGAAGCATGGTGAGATACTTAAGCTGATGAAGAGGTTTAAGATGAGCTATCATGCTGTAGGGAGATATGGTGGGTGGAGGAAGCTAGACAAGCTCCTGTCCTCCAGCAAGAGGATAGAGAAACTGGCATCGCTTATAAGCAGGAGGAAGCCCAGCGTTCATGTCTCCTTCTCTTCTCCAGAAGGCTGTAGAGTAGCTTTTGGACTGGGTATACCGATAATATGCGTCAACGACACACCTCACGCATACCATGTTGGAAAGCTTACACTGCCGCTAGCAGACTATGTGGTGACGCCGGCAGCGATACCAGTAGAGAAATTTGAGGCACTTGGAGCTAAAAGGAGCAGAATAGTACAGTACAATGGAGTAGATGAAGTCGCCTGGATGAAAAGCGAGAAACCCAACCCAGATGAGCTGCTTAAGCTTGGCATCGACCCTGATAAGAAGCTGGTTTTGGTGAGACCAGAGGAGAGCTTCGCAGCATACCTTGAGAACATAGTGGATAGAGAGAAGATGTACGTGGAGCCTGTTATGGAGGTTGCTATAAACCGAGGCGACTGCGAGGTAGTCTTCCTTCCGAGGTATGATGAGCAGGCTAGAGCAGTGAGGAGGCGTTATCGAAGAAGAGTGAAGGTCCCTCAGAGGGTGGTTGACACAGCGAGCATATACAGCTTCTGCACTCTAGTGGTGAGCGGTGGAGGAACCATGGCTAGAGAGGCAGCCTTGGTAGGTACTCCATCGATATGCTGCTTTCCAGGTGGAGAACTTGATGTCAACAGGTTCTTGATTGAGAGAGGGTTTCCGATATGGCATGCTTCAAGCTACTATCAAGCCGCTGGGATAGCTGAGAAGATCTTAGATGCTCCAGGGCAGTTTAAGGTGAACACTAAGGGAGCTCTAGCTGAGCTTGAAGACCCTATTCCAGTGCTAGTCAGGCTTATCGAGAAGGTGTCTTCTAGCTAGCTCCTTCCACTTCTCACTGCTCCAGGCATTGACCCTCTCTGGGACCTTCTCAAGCAGATAGCATGCTAGGAGCGGAAGAGTAACTGTAGCATCTCCCTCGACTGTGATAGCCTTAGCTCTCGGCTTTATCTTCCCCCAGGTAACTGCCTCTCTGGGGTAAGCTCCTGATAGGCTTCCATCCCATTCTACTGCTGTAGTCATGTAGATGGCGTAGTCCAGACCTCCCTTGAACTGGTTCCACCATATCAGGTGGTGCTTTGATATGCCTCCCCCGACTACGAGGCCGCCGCTCTTCTCAAGCTCGAATGCTATTGAGAAGAGAAACTTCATGTCTGATAGCAGGTCGAGTTTTATTCCTCCTGTGACCGCGAGTGCAGTGCCGAACGCTGAGTCGAGGATGCCAGGGCTGAATACAGGTATTCCAGCCTCTGAGGCAGCCCTAAGTATGGAGTTCTCGTCTTCTATCATGCTTCCAGCCTCCATCAGCAGCTTTGACGCAGACATCTCACCACCGAGCCTGGCTGCGAGGCTTCTGACAAACTTCTCAACGGGAATACCGTAGCTCTCCTGTGGTATGAACACGTTGCCAAGCCTATGTATGCCAGCTTCCTTGAGCTGCGAGTCATCTGCCTCAAAGGAGCCACAGTAGTACTTGTGTCTTGCTCTAGCTATGTCATGGTCTATAGCTCCTCCTGTGGTTATAATAGCGTCAACTAGCCCTCTTTTAATGAGCTGAGATATCACACCACGGAGACCTGTTGCAACCAGGTTTCCAGTGAAAGACATGAAGATAAAGCAGTCTGGATCAGATGCCATTTCAACAGCTATCTCAGCTGCTTGAGCTAGCTTCCTCGAAGTGAAGCCTCCAGCCTCGCTCCAGTACCTTATGAGGTCTGTAACCTTCAGTGATGGGGCGACCCCATAGTCTCTGACTTCAGGTAGCATAGGATGGTAATGTAGGAGACTTATTAACGGAGGGGGAGCAAGAGGCTGGGAGCATGGGGTTCACGCACTACATTGCTAGAGCATCTCTGGGAGATGTAGACTGGGAGGTGCATAGGAGGTTCGTAAAGTATGGGCGGGGAAGCTTCCCAGGGCCAGCTCTCAAGGTTACTGTGCGAAGAGGAACAGCTATCCTGAAGTCTAGCTTTGAGCTTGAGGACCTGGTTGGGTGGGCCACACTTAAGGCGATGCCTGAGCCTAAGGTTTCTGTAAGCGGAGTCATATACGGGTACAAGGACTTCAGCAGCATATTAGCTGAAATAGGCTGCAGAGAGGGCGCCAGAAAAGCTGAGAGGGGGATGTTCAAGGCCAAGGTGGAGCTGGAGGAGATAGACGCAGGGAAGCTAGCTGAGCTCTATGAAGCAGCTAGCCCAACCTGCATAATGCTGCTGAACGTGAAGCCCATCAGCTCAACGACCCCTAAGCTGACAGTAAAGAAGAGGATCCCAAAGCCGCTAGTTGACGTGCTTAAGACAGACTTTGCTGTCGGAAGGACTAGAGCAGATGACATCTATAAACTGCTTTCAGAGGGGTTGTTCCCAGATCTTGACCTCAAAGCCTTCAGAGAGCTTAGCTGCAGGTATACGCTGAGGGTTATGAGGATAATACTGCCTGAGCATGGTGATATACGGCTAGACTCGAGAAGAGAGCTTGAGATACTGCGGGAGCTTGAGATAGACGGGGTAAAGAGGGTTGACAGCTTTAGGTGTACTGTGTAAGGAACTTTAAGATCAGGTTGAGCTGGGGGCTTGGTGTAAGCTTGGAGGTAGAACTCAAGACACCTATAAGTGAGGATGAAGTTAGAAAGCTGAAAGTTGGAGACACATTGTACATAACAGGAACAGTAGTCACTGCAAGAGATCAAGCCCACAGAAGAGCCCTAGAGTATGTTAGAGAGGGGAGAAAGCTGCCGATAGACTTCAATGGGCTAGCAGTCTACCACTGTGGGCCTATAGTCAGGAAGGTGGGAGAGGAGTGGGAGGTTGTCTCAGCTGGGCCAACTACATCGAAGAGAATGGAGATGTTTGAGTACGATTTCATAGAGAAGCTCAAGGCTAGGGTTGTAATAGGTAAAGGGGGAATGGGGGACAAGACTGCAGAAGCCTGTAAAAGGTTTGGCGCAGTCTACGCGGCATTCACTGGTGGAGCAGGGGTGCTAGCAGCTAAGGCGATAAAGAGGGTAGTGGGGGTGTACTGGGACGACCTAGGGATGCCTGAAGCTCTATGGGTCTTCGAGGTAGAGAGGTTTGGGCCTCTCACCGTGGCCATAGACTCAAGCGGACGTAACATGTTCAAGGAGGCTCAGGAGAGGTCAGCTGGGATGAGAGAGAGCGCTCTGAGGGAGCTTGGGGTGATGTAAGTGGAGCTTGAGAAGATAATAAGGGATACTGCTAAGAACCTGCTTAAGCTATCGGCTATAGTGCTGCCTCCAACTGTAGAGAAGGCTCTAAGAGATGCTTACGAGAGAACTCCAGAGGGGCCAGGCAAGGTGCAGCTTAAGGCCATAATCGACAACATAGAGGCAGCCAAGAGACTTAAGAAGCCAATTTGCCAAGATACAGGGGTGGTTTCATTCTACTTGAAAGTCGGCGACGACTTCCCGCTGAAAAGCGGCCTGAAGAGGATTTTAACTGAAGCTACCGTGGAGGCTACAAGGGAAGTACCTCTCAGGCCTAATGCTGTTGAGATTCTGGGCTCAAATACAGGGACCAATGTAGGAACGAACATACCATGGGTTGTTATAGAGCTAACTGAGGGAGACTACCTCGAGATAACGGCATTCCCAAAGGGAGGGGGGTCAACTAATGTGTCTCAGGTGAAGATGCTGAGCCCAGGGCTGGGAATGAAGGGAGTTCTGACATTCTACATTGATAGCTTGCTGAACGCAGGAGCTGCTGGATGCCCACCATACTTCGTTGGAGTAGGGATAGGAGGAGGAGAGAATGTCTGTGTTGAGCTAGCTAAGAAAGCTCTTCTCAGGCCAATAGGGGTGAGAGCAGAGGGCGAGCTGGGTAAGCTAGAGGAGAAGATGATTGAAGCAGGGAACCTCTTGAAGATAGGTGCTATGGGGACTGGAGAGGGGCCTACAGTGCTGAATGTGTCTATTGAGACAGCTTGCAGGCATCCAGCTTCGCTTCCAGTGGCTATAGTCTTCAGCTGCTGGGCACTGAGGTACTCTACAGCTAGAGTAGCTAAGAGTGGAGAAGTAGAGTACCTTACTCACAGAGGGATAGTACTTGGGACTTAAGCTTAACGACCTGATAGCATCAGGTGAACCTGGGAGGAAAGTGCTGCTGCTAGGTAATGAGGCTATAGCTAGAGGAGCTGTTGAGGCTGGGGTTTCTGTAGCAGCATCTTACCCAGGGACCCCAAGCAGCGAGATAGGGCTCACGTTAGCTCAGATTGCTGAACAAGTTGGGATGTACTTTGAGTGGTCTGTGAACGAGAAGGTTGCCTTTGAGACAGCGGCGGCGGCAGCTATGTCAGGGCTCAGAGCGCTAGCATTCATGAAGCATGTCGGGCTTAACGTCGCTGCTGACGCGTTCGTAAGCCTAGCTTACACAGGGTGCCCAGGAGGATTCCTGCTGGTTACAGCAGACGACCCTAGCTGCCACAGCAGCCAGAACGAGCAGGACAACAGGTATTATGCTAAGCTGGCGCTGACCCCAGTTCTGGAGCCCTCAACCCCCCACGAAGCAAAGGAGATGACTGTAAGAGCATACGACCTGTCTGAGAAGCATGAAATGCCATTCATCCTCAGGACCACAACTAGAGTAAGCCATACACGTGGGATAGTAGAGCTTGGAGAAGCTAGGGATAGACCTAAGATAGGAGAGTACAAGAAGGACTGGAGAAGATACGTGCTGATACCAGCGAATGCCAGGGTTAGGAGGGCAGTCCTGCTCGAGAAAGAGAGAGACCTCAGAGAAGAGGCTGAGAAGAGCGAGTTCAACGCGGTAGAGGAAGGGGAAGGCGAGATCGGGGTGATAACTTCAGGAGTAAGCTACTGCTATGTCAAGGAGGCTGCTAGAGAGCTAGGTGTGAGCCCTCCAATATTGAAGCTTGGCTTCACATCACCTACACCCTACTCCCTTATAGAGAGCTTCTCAAAGGATCTCAGAGCAGTGCTGGTTGTAGAGGAGCTTGAGCCAGTCTTAGAGACTGAGGTCAGGTGCACACTACAGAAAAGCAGGCTCCGAGTGGAGGTTCTTGGAAAGATGACTGAGCACATACCAAGAGCATATGAGCTTAACACGGGCATAGTAGGCGCTGCGCTCGCAAAGTCGCTAGGCTTAGAGTGGACAGTAGAGGAGATACCAGAGGGGAAGGCTAAGGCTCCACCTAGACCTCCAGTCTTGTGCCCAGGTTGCCCACACAGAGGGACAGCTTATATCCTCAAGCAGGTTGTTGGAGATGAAGCAGTATACAGTGGAGACATCGGATGCTACAGCTTGGTTGCAATACCTCCATATAACCTGATGGATAACATACACTGCATGGGAGCTAGCATAGGGCTAGCAAACGGCTTCAGTAAAGCTCAAGGCAGGCCTGTGGTAGCTCTGATAGGAGACTCAACGTTCTTCCATGCAGGAATCCCAGCGCTCATCAATGCGGTATACAATAGGCACCCTATGCTAGTTGTCGTCATGGATAACAGGATAACCGCCATGACAGGATTTCAGCCCCATCCAGGGACTGGTATGACAGCTACAGGAGCGAAGGCTAGAGAGGTCTCCATAGAGGACATTGCAAAGGCATGCGGAGCAGACTACGTAGCTACATTCGACCCATATGACATCGATAAGGGGATAGCTGAGGTGAAGAAGGCTTTAAGCCATGAAATACCAGTTCTAGTGGCTAGGAGACCCTGCGCAATACTAGAGTGGAGAGAGAAGAGGAGAAGAGGAGAGAAGCCCAAAGTCTACCACGTAGACGAAGACAAGTGTGTAGGCTGCCTTAAGTGCATAAGAGATACAGGATGCCCAGCGTTGATCGCCATAGGAGAGAAGGTTCAGATAGAGAAAGAGCTCTGCGCTGGCTGTGGGCTCTGCGCCAGAGTATGCCCGACTAAGGCAGTAGAGGTGGTGGATTGAAGCCCTGCAGCGTAGTGGTCTGTGGTGTAGGAGGGCAGGGAGTGCTCTTGCTAGCTAGAACGCTGGCAGAGGCAGCTTTCATCGAGGGGCTCGACGTAGTTCAGTCTGAGATACATGGACTAGCACAGAGAGGAGGAGCAGTAGTAGCACACGTCAGGTTTGGCAGTAGGGTACATAGCCCTCTCGTAGACCCCTATAAGGCCGACCTGCTGCTCTCTCTTGAGGCGCTAGAAGCCCTTAGAAATAGGGTGTATGCTGGCAGAAAGACTAGTGTCGTATGCAATATGCTAATACTCCCTCCACCATCTGCAGCAGCTATGAGAATGAAGATACCTAAGCTAGATGAGATCAAAGAAGCGTTTGCACACGCTAAGCTCTTCGAGTACGTTGAAGCCCAGAGGATAGCAGGGGAGAAAGGGCTTCCACAAGGAGCCAACATGGTCGTACTGGGATTTAGCTTTGGGCTGGGCTTGCTACCGCTCAGTGAGAAAGGGCTGTTAGAGGCTATAAAGACCGTTGTACCTGACAGATACATCGAAAAGAATATTGAGCTGTTCAATGTAGGGAGGAAAGTGGCAGAAAGCCGCAAGTAAACGTGAGTGGCGCTGAAGGCATCAAGGCATGACAGCAGCCTTGATCTCCACATAATCTGTTGCAAAAACGTTTCGAAACGGAAAAAGGCGAGTACGTGTAGCGTTTTGAGGCTCAATTGGACCCTAATCGACGACATTGAGTTCGTCGGATTGTTGAATAGCTTTAAAAAAGCCGCAAGACAGTAGAATATGTGAGCAAGATGGGTGAGGAAGTAGTTGAGAAGAAGACTTCTCTCATGCCACTTACAACTATAATCAGCGATATGGTGGAGACCCTTAATGGCATAAATTTTGAAACACAAGAGATAGTTGTAGTATTTACCACGAGAAAGGTCTTGAGGAAGATAGCGGAGCTTGACTATAGTCCACTGCTAGACTTCGGATATATACCCCAGTGACCCTCCTTATCTTGGATAAGCATGAGTGGAAGCATATTTGACTTCCTGTGTATTGGAAGCATAACACTAGACTTGAATACTGTTGCTGGCAGGAGCATTAGAGCTATTGGGGGATCAGCTTACTATACTTCCTTGATCCTAGCTAGGCTAGGGTGTAGAGTAGCCCTCGTCTCTAGAGTAGGCAGAGAGCTGAAACATGTTGAGGAAAAACTTAACAGCGCAGGAGTCTACGTGGCTAAGCTTGATGTGCTTGACTGCAAGCCAATACAGTTTGAAAACATCTACGATAGCTCTGGGAGGAGAGTTCAGAGGGTATCATGTGAGCTACCTCCAATCACAGTAGAGGACCTACCTGACATAGAGGCTAGATGCATCCACATCTGCCCTACTATAGGCGACGTAGATGTCAGTGTGGTAGAGTGGGCATCTGAAAGGAGCTTCACATCAATTGACATCCAGGGGTTCCTTAGAGAAGCTGATGAGCAGAGGGTTGTTAAGCTTACTTACAGCAGTGGTGCTATGAAAGCTGTTAGGCTGTCAAACTTCGTGAAAGCCGACCTAGATGAGGCTAGATGCCTGACAGGGGAAAAGACAGCAGCTGAAGCAGCTTGTGCTCTAGCTGGAGACAGGAGGATAGGAGCTGTGACCATGGGAGCAGAGGGCTCTGTGATCTGTTGGAGGAAGCCTATGAGAATCCCAGCTTATAGAGCAAGAAGAGTCGTAGACCCCACTGGGGCTGGTGATGCCTATGCAGCTGGGTTCCTATACTCGCTGGTGTACAGAGGAGCTAGCATCGCCGAGTCAGGGCATGTAGCTTCAGCTGTGGCCTCATTCCTGGTCGAGGACTGGGGAGCTAGCTGCAGCTTCACGTGGAAAGAAGTAGAAAGGAGAATAAGGGGGAACTACGACAAGACGCTTCTAAGGACGCGGTAACCACCTCTTCTCGCTATGATTGCACAGTTGCCAAAGACCTCTCTCATCCTCTTTTCTAAGGTTGGAGCACCCTGCTTTGTTTTCGCCACAATATAAAGGCAGCCACCATGGTTCAGGTGAGCAGGAGCCTCATCTATTATCGGGAATACTACACGCCACCCGGCTCTGATCGGTGGGTTTGACACTATGATATCGAACTTCTCACCCTTAACTGGCTCATATAGGTTCCCAAGCCTTACCTCAGCATTGCCAAGCGAGTTAAGCTTGATGTTCTCTCTAGCAAGCTGCACAGCTCTTCTGTTGATGTCTGTCATCACCACTCTAAGCCTGGGGTAGAGCTTCGCTAGAGCTATCCCTATGGCCCCGTAGCCGCATCCTACATCAAGCAGCACTTGAGCATTGGAGGCATCTACAGACTTGATCAGGAGAAGAGATCCTCTATCCACTTTCTCTCTTGAAAACACTCCGCGGTCAGTCACGTATCTGACCAGTACTCCCACCAGTTTTAGCTCCACTAGAGTTCTAGAGCTGGCAACCTTAGGCTTCTTAGAGTAGTAGTGTGACATCAATTGCTCACTTGGACTTACCGCTTTTAACTCTATATGCAGCATAGAGAGACATAGCTAGCGTGGCTAGAGCTATTGCTGCTATCTGCCAACTAGCAGGAAGCTTTCTAGGAGCTATGTGGACTCTTACCACATACTCCTTTACAGCAGGCTTAACTGACCCTTCACTCATGTAAGCCAGCTTTACTGCTAGCCTGGTTGTGCTTGGGCCTAGAACCACTCCACTAAGTGATATGGCAGCCTTCTTGCCTGGAGGAAGCTCGCCAATAGACTTGTATGCTATTATCTTGCCTGTCTCTAGGTTTAGGAGCTTAACTGTAATGTCTGTGGCAGGGTAGCTTCCAGTATTCAGCACAGTGATGTTCACTGTGATTGTGCTCCCGTTAGCAGCTGAGTCTGGTGCTGACACCTTGAAGTGTATGGCAGCTGGCTTGACCACCAGCACTGAAGTAGAGTCTATTTGGCAGTATCTTCTCTCAGCAGCAGTATAGCACACTATCATTGTGATCATGTTGGGCCCTGGCTTTGCATCGCTCGGGACAACAAGCGAAATAGAAAGCTTCTTATCTTCTAGCGGGAGAAGCTGCGGTAATGTCACTGTCCTGTTTAGGTTGAAGCCCTCTGACACAATCTTTATGGTTATGTTGCTTAGTGCCATGTACCTGCCTGGGTATGGGAGCCTGTTGGAGACTAATGCCATGAGCTTGACTAGAGAGCCTGGCTCAGCTTCTGTTGGAGCTGCGGAGATTTTAGCTGTGATCTTGAACCTGTGGACTTTCACCTCAAGCTCCTCTGTGAAGGATATGGTTCGATAGAGGCCTTCACCAACCTCTATTATGCCATCCCCCATCAATGGGATCTTGTAAACTCCAGGAGGGATGTCTATGCTCACATTGACCAGGTACCTCTCCTTTACCTCCTCTACACCCAGGAAGAAAGTTCTGCCTTGGACTAGCTGCATTCCCTCTGGGAGTTCTATTGTTATGTTCAGCTTAGCTATCTTATGTAGGAGAACTCTGGCAGTTAGGTTAAGTGAAATCACAAAGGAGCCGCCCTGCAGGACATCCTTAGGATAGACATCTACTTGATAGAACTGGCAAGCAGAGCTCGCAGAGCGAGCTAGAGCAGGACATAGCAGCAGCGCTAGTAGGACAATATGGTTTTTAGGTAGCATGATCCCCCCATAGCTGGTCAGGATGAAGGCGAGGATATCTCTACTGAGCTTGCTAATACTGGGTTTAGTGCTAGCTCCTTCAGCACATGGAATTAAAGCTTACGCTGAGAAAAGCAAGTACACAATGTGGGTGAAGCTTGATGAGGAGAGTCTTAAGCTCGACTGCAACCTCACATTTGAGTACTTTAACAGTGAGAGCGAGCCTATAGGGGAGCTGTACTTCCACATATATCCGAATGCGTTCATTGAGCATGGTGGTAAGCTAGTAGTGCACGGTGTTGCCAGCAGCAGAGGAGCTTTAGAGTACAGCATAGAAGGGTCTGACAGGACAGTGCTGCATGTAGTCTTGGACAGAGAAGTGAAGCCAGGTGAAGTACATGAGATCCTAGTCAACTTCACTGTATACATACCGGAGAAGCCTGATAGGTTCGGGTACAACAGAGGGATTTTCGCACTAGGCAATTGGTATCCCATATTGGCAGTCTACGATGACGAAGGCTGGAACTTAGATCCCTATTACCCCCATGGAGAGTCCTTCTACAGCGAGGTTGCAGACTATGAGGTCTACCTCATAGTCCCACAGGGGGTGACTGTCGCAGCTACTGGAAGCTTGGTTGAGGAAAGAAGGCTGGGAGGCTCTGTAGTCCAGCACTGGAAGGCAGTGGATGTCAGGGACTTTGCTATGACATGCTCAAGGTACTATACGATGCTTGAAGACACAGCGCTCAATGGAAGAGTTCGTGTAATATCGTATTTCCTCCCAGAGGATGAAATAGGTGGTAAAGCAGCATTGGAGGCGGCAGTTAAGGCTGTCAATGCGTACAGCAGCTTATATGGAGATTACCCGTTCAGAGAGCTTAGAGTAGCTGAGACAGGAGGATGGTTTGGCGGAATGGAGTACCCTCAGATAGTATTCATCTCAAGCAGGCTATATGATAGGAGCGACCTCATACTGGAGTATGTTGTGGCACATGAGGTTGGACACCAGTGGTGGTATAGTGCTGTTGGGAACGATGAGAACGACGAGCCTTGGCTAGACGAGGGGCTTACCGAGTTCTCTACAGTCATGTACTTTGAGTGGAACTATGGCAGAGATTATGCTGAAAAAGTCTTTGATAGGATGGTTAGAGAGGACTACTATAGGTTCCTTGATAGGAGAGGGGATCTTCCTGTTGCTAGGCCAGTAACGTTCTTTGGAGACGATACTCAGGCATACTACACTATAGTCTACAGTAAGGGAGCCTTCATACTCTGGTATCTGAGGCATGTTGTTGGAGACAAGCTGTTCTTCGATGGCATGAGGGAGTTCTATAGGAGGTATAGGTTTAAGGTGGCTACAATAGAGGGGTTCAAGGAGACTCTTGAGGAAGTCTTTGGCATGAGCTTAAACTGGTTCTTTGAGGACTGGGTTTACTCCTCTGGAATACCATCATACTCGATCAGAGGAGGAAGCTTAGCCCAGATGGGAGAGATCACAGTCGTCCAGTTCCAGATCCATCGAGCAGGAAGACAGAGGGCTTTGATTCCATTCGTGCTTGAAGCCAGCGAAAAGGTCGTCTATAGTGGAGTAGCAAATGTGAGCAGCAGCATAACAGTAGTTGAGGTAGCAGTCAATGGGAGCTTTGAGAGGATAGTCCTCAAGCTAGACCCCCAGGACATTGTACCTGGACGAAGCAACCCAACTGTGGTGATAACTAAGGGGGGAGCTAAGGTTGAGTACACAGCAGTTGCTGAAAGGGATAGAAAGCTTAGATCTCCGCTAGCAGTGGCTGCTGCATCAAGCGTGCTACTGGTGCTAGTGCTCAGGTACAGGAGAGTGAAGTGAGCTAGGCTAGGTAGAAGCTTTAGTCTGCAGGAACATTTTAAACGCCAACTAGGGGGCTCAAGCGGAGGGGGTAGGTTGGAGGTCACATACTATGGGCATGCAGCTGTGAAGGTCAAGTCAGATGTCAAGATGCTGTTTGACCCATGGATAGAGGAGAACCCGAAGTTTAGAGGCGAGCTCAAGGATGTCGAGGATGTCGATCTGGTGCTTGTCACACATGATCACGCCGACCATGGTTTCAGCGATGCAGTGAGGATATGCAAGAGGACTGGAGCAACTCTAGTTGGCATATTCGAGCTTGCATCTCAAGCTGAGGCTAGAGGAGTTAAGACGGCTGTTGGAGGGAATATAGGTGGGCCTATTAAGGTGAAGGGAGTTGAAGTCATCCTTACACCTGCAGTGCACTCCTGTTCAGCTGGCAGTCCAGTTGGCTTTGTGGTCTTGACTAGCGAGGGAGCAGTATACCATGCGGGGGATACAGGCCTCTTCTATGCAATGAAGCTCATAGGAGAGCTTTACAGGCCTAAGGTGGCCTTCCTTCCAGTTGGGGGCTTCTATACGATGGGCCCCAGGGAAGCAGCTAAGGCTGTCGAGCTTATATCACCTGAGAAAGTCGTGCCAATACACTGGGGGACATTTCCTGTACTAGAGGAAACACCAGATAGGTTCGTTGAGGAAGTGAAGAAGCTTGGAGTAGATACTGAGGTCATTGTGCTGAAGCCTGGAGAGAAAGCTGAGGTATAGAGTGGGTAGCTATGCCTATTGAGAGGGTTAAAACAGGGATACCGGGGCTTGATGAGGTGCTTCACGGAGGAATCCCGAGGAGAAACGTTGTACTGCTCTCGGGAGGCCCCGGAACAGGTAAATCCATATTTGGGCAGCAGTACTTATACAATGGGCTTAAGGCTGGTGAAAATGGCGTTCTAGTCGCATTAGAGGAGCATCCAGTCCAAATAAGGATAAACATGTCTCAGTTCGGCTGGCACATCCGCGAGTATGAGGAGCAGCATAGGTTTGCTATAGTGGATGCGTTTACAGGAGGGATAGGCGAGGCAGCTAAGCGAGAGAGGTATGTTGTGAGAGACCCTACAGATATCCCGCTGCTGATAGACATTGTGAGAACAGCTGTCAAGGAAAACGATGCCCAGAGGGTTGTCATAGATTCCGTGTCTACACTTTACATCACTAAGCCATCTATAGCGAGGGGAGTTGTCTTACAGCTGAAGAGGGTTCTTTCGGGCCTAGGGTGCACCTCGATACTGATATCCCAGGTGAGTGTAACCGAGAGAGGGTTCGGTGGCCCTGGAGTAGAGCATGCTGCAGATGGTATCATAAGGCTTGACTTAGATGAAGCTGAAGGGAGGCTATGGAGGTCTATGATAGTGTGGAAGATGAGAGGGACTAGCCACTCGATGCAGAGGCATCCATTTGACATCACAGACAAGGGTATAATAGTGTACCATGACAAGACACTTAGGATATCGAGAGGTGTGGTTGAGGGGTGATCACATGACGGGAGAGGTCCCTCTTACTCCAGTCGGTAGGGAGGATATACATAAGCTTGAAGCTGCTCTCCTCGTCAACACGCTATTTAGGCCTGAGGTCTTAGAGGCTATAAGGTCGCCTGAGGAGAGGCTGACTTGGATTGATGCGCTAGCTGTGGCAGCTGGCGCGCTAGCTAGGGAGAAAGCTAGGATGAGCATCAGGGAGATAGCTGAGGACTTGGGTAGAACTGAAGCCACGATAAGAGCGCATCTCACTGGAAAGACTAAGGCAGGGCAGCTCGTAAAGAAGACTTATGAGGAGATGCTGAGGAAGGGAGGGGAGATAAGCTATATTTCACTCTTAGGCCTACCTGAGATTAGGGAGCTGGTGCTAGCTCTCGAAGAGGTCCATGGCGTGCTGAAGAAGGCTATGGATGCCCTCTCAAATCTGCTGAAGGAGCTTGAGAGGCTCACGGACATAGGTGGAGCTCTTAAGTCGCTTTCAGACCTCATAAGCGAGCTTAGGAACCTGACTGAGGCCACTCAGCGGCTGCTGGTGAGGCTAGGTGGAGAAAAGCAGGGCAGCTAGGCCCTTTATTGGAGGCGCCGTGTACCACCTAGCCTGTAGGAAGGGAGATATAGGGAAGTACGTTCTGATGCCAGGAGACCCAGATAGAGTCGACAAGATAGCAAGCCAATGGGATAGCTTTAGAGTGGTTTCAGAGCACAGGCAGTATAGGGTTTACAGCGGGGTATATAGGGGGGTGGAGGTTACAGCATGCTCTAGCGGGATAGGAGGGCCTTCAACTGCTATAGCTGTGGAGGAGCTAGCTCAGCTTGGCGCTGAGACCATAATAAGGGTAGGAAGCACTGGAGCTATACAGCCGGGAATAGAGTGCGGAGAGCTCGTGATATCCACTGCAGCAGTCAGACTAGATGGGGCAAGCAAGCAGTACATCATCCCAGAGTACCCAGCGGTAGCAAGCTATGAAGTAGTGCTAGCACTTATCGAGGCAGCAGAGCAGCTTGGTGTAAGATACCACGTCGGGATAACAGCTTCAACTGACAGCTTCTACACTGGACAAGGGAGACCTGGATATGGCGGGTTCCAGCAGAGCTGGATGGAAAGCATACTGAGAGACCTGAGGAGAGCTAGAGTACTTAACTTCGAGATGGAGGCAGCTACACTCTTCACTCTATGCAGCATATTTGGGCTCAGAGCTGGCGCAGTGTGCGCTGTTTACGCTCAGCGTGTCAGCGACGAGTTCGAGGTTAAAGGCGAAGATGAGGCATGTAGGGTGGCGAATGAAGCAGTGAAGATCCTACATGAGATGGATGAAGAGAAATCTAGGGCTTCCAAGAGGTTCTGGCATCCATCTCTAGGCTCTCTATAGGATGCTGGCTATGGCCTTTACTATCTCCCTAGAGACAGCCTCAATTGGAGGAGAGCTATCTACTATAATGCAGCCCTCTTCTCTAGCAAGCTCTAGGTACCTAGCTCTCACCTGCGAGAGCACATCCAGCTTCTCAAACAGCTCTAGCCTCCCTCTCTGCTGCCTGAGCTTTCGCTCGATGGCTATCCTGGGGTCTATGTCCAGTAGGATTGTTAGGTCAGGTCTTCCAACTTGGCTATTTATAGCACGGATCCAGTTGATGTCAACATGAAGAGACTGGTAGGCGTAAGATGAAAGCAGGTATCTCTCACAGACGACATCACGGCCTGCTTCTAGGCTTGGAAGGATCAGCTTGTAGTAGTGCTCCACTCTGTCGGCTGCAAACAGCAGGGCTAGAGCCCTCATACCGACTTTTACTTCCCCTCTGAGAGCTTGCCTTATCAGGGAGCCTATGGGGCCTTCTGTCGGCTCAGCCGTTTTTACCACCACCCTCCCAGCTCTCTCAAGCCACTCTGCTGCTATCCTAGCTTGGGTTGATACACCAGCTCCATCTATGCCCTCGAGCACTATGAAAAGCCCCCTCAAAGTCCACCCCGAGATGCCTGTCTGCAGCCACTCAGCGGCTGCTAATTGCCTTGTGTTAAAAGTAATAAAGGTACTTCGTCTACTGCTGCTGGTTGCTCTATGAGAGAAGTAGTGCACCCGGTTGACTACAGGTATGGGTCAAGGGAGATGAGGCGTGTCTTCAGCAGAGAGCATAGGCTTGAGCTCATGCTAAGGGTTGAGGCTGCGCTAGCTGAAGCTCATGCTGAGATCGGGAATATACCTAAGTGGGCTGCTAGAGTCATCTCGGAGAAAGCTACACCTGAGCATGTGAAGCTGGAGAGGGTTGATGAGATAGAGAGGGAGATAAAGCATGAGACCATGGCTGTCGTGAAAGCTCTAGCAGAGGTATGCGGCAAAGCAGGAGGCTATGTGCACTTTGGAGCGACATCAAACGACATACTCGACTGCACGCTTGCTATTCAGCTTAAGGAGGCCTCAAAGATCATCGAAGGCAGGCTGATGGAGCTCCTCAGGGAGCTAGCTAGGCTAGCCATGGAGTACAGGAGTACGCCTTGCCTTGGGCGTACCCATGGGATGGCTGCCTTACCTGTGACTTTCGGGTTTAAGATGGCGGGTTTTGCATCAGAGTTCACGAGGCATTTGAGTAGGCTGCGTGACGTAGCGGGTAGAGTTTGTGTCGGGAAGATGAGTGGGGCTGTAGGCACTATGGCTGAGTTCGGTGAGAACGGGCTTGAGCTTCAGAGGAGGGTTATGAGCAAGCTTGGCATCAAGTCTGCTGAGATATCTACTCAGATAGTCCCAAGAGACCTCCTCGCGGAGTTTATCTGCTACCTAGGCTTGCTCTCCTCCAGCCTAGACAAACTAGCCAATGAAGTGAGGAACCTGCAGAGGACAGAGGTAGGGGAGGTTGAGGAGCCGTTTGAGAGGGAGAGACAGGTTGGCAGCTCTACCATGCCCCACAAGAGGAATCCTATTAGCTGTGAGAGGGTGTGCGGGCTGGCTAGAGTGCTCAGGGGGCTTGTAGTAGCTGCTCTGGAGAACGTGGTCCTGGAACATGAAAGGGACTTGACTAACAGCTCATGTGAGCGGGCTGTAGTACCTGAAGCCTGCCTTCTAGTTGATGAGCAGCTGAGGACTATGGTCAGAGTTCTTAAGGGACTTGTGGTGCACGAGGATAGAATGCTTAGGAACTTGCTTTCTGCTGGAGATCTGATAATGGCGGAAGCTATCATGCTTGAGGCTGTGAGGAGGGGAGCTGACAGGCAGAGGATGCATGAAGTAGTCAGGCAGCTGGCTATGGAGGCTATTGAGAGCAGCAGGAGCTTCAGGGAGCTGTTAAAACAGAGCAGTGAGGTCAGGAGGTACTTCACTGAGAGGGAGATAGATGACATCTTGGATCCACGAAGGTATACTGGGCTTGCTGCTGAGCTGGCTGAGATGGTCGCTAAGTCAGTTATGGAGGCTCTAGGTGCTGAGGAAGTCGCTTAGTGTCCTCTTCTCGGCTTCTATGACAGGCTCATGCTCCACACCGAGTTGGCTGAGTATGCTTGCAGCTATCCTCCTCCCTATGCCAGGCACCCTCGCCAGCTCATCTATGCTAGCTGAGGCTAGGTCACTTAGAGACCTGTATCCTGCTTCATAGAGCCTTCTCGCCCTTACTCTGCCTACCCCCTCCAGCCTCACTAGCTCTAGGAGCTCTTCTCTAACCCCATATCTCACTCTCCTCTCGAGCTTGGAGATTAGCATGGACTCCTCTACTAAGCCTAGAGCTTTAGCTATCATTGAAGCTGCCTTCAGCAGCCAGCTTGCAGAATCGACTATTCTCGCTAGGTCTCCTAGCTGGACGTTCAGCTTCTCCTCGATTTCTCTCTCACTTTCCTCGTTTATCCAGCTCATGAGAGCAGCTGTCTTCTTGACAGCTGACAGGAACTCACCGTACTCTAGCTCATCTAGGGCAGTAGACACCTCAGGCTGGGGCAATTCATCTGAGTGAGCGTAGTAGAAGTCTAGGAGCCTTCTGACCTCGCTTCTCCTAACTGGCAGGTCCTCCATATCTGGTGCTGATGCCACCATGTACATGAAGGATATGGGCGTCTTCTTGGATTCGTGCAGCATACGCCTGAACAAGCTTGCTGACTTTGGGTCGATGTACGATTTGGCTGTGGCCTGGCCTAATCTGGTTGCTGAAAGCAGGCTGTTTTCCTCTGATATGAAGCTATCAGCAGCTAGGTAGCTTATCACCTTGGTGATGCTCTTCTCCACAGCCTTCTTACCGTACTGGACTGCGAACAACGTCTTTGAGAACCTGAGGATTACTTCACCTTGAGCCAGCGGCCCCCATGTCGCTATCATGCCTAACACATGCGACCTCAAAGCTGGGGGGTTAGAGAGCTTTGACTCTATTGGCTCAGGCTCCCCTCTTATGTAGCTCTCGAGGAGAGCATCTAGCTCGGCTCTAGACCTGGCTACTATCACAGCCTCTCCTATTTCATCGTATCCTGGCCTACCAGCTCTGCCACAGTTGTGGACGACTACCCCCTCCGTGATGTAAGCCGGAGTTGGAGCTAGAGTCAGGTTGTACACTCTCTCAGGGTAGCTTAGCTCATGTGTCCATGATACCCTAGCCCACCTGACTTTGCCGTCCTTGATCACTGCTATCTTGGATTTCTTAGAGAGCGAGGCAGCTGGAGCCCATCCTGTAGGCGTTAGAACAGGGTGCTCTGGGGTTAGGGTTATGTAGCTGCTGCCTGCCTTGACCTCTATGACACGGTTAGCTATCCTGCTGCCTGCTCTAGCTATGTAGCTGACACCGGTGTTAGGGCTGGGAGATAGCACAGCTTCTCCAGGACTCAAGTTCCTGATTTCAACTAGCCCCTGTGGCGTACATACCCTCAAGTCTCCTGGCATGCACATTTGCTTGTACTCCATTACGGGTATAGGCCTCTGCCCTATTCCAGCTTCATATCTCCTGTAGTCTCTGATCACCACCAGCCTAGCTGGTAGGTTTACTCCAGCTGCCAGAGTTGGCGTTGAACACACTACCTTGATACATCCCTCTCTAAACAGCTCCTCGACAGCTCTTCTGGCTTCGTGGGGGAGCCCTGCGTGGTGGAACGCTATGCCATACTTCATGCAGTCTGCTAGCTCTATTGTGGTTGGGGTTGCTGGGATCTTGTCCTCTAGCTCTCTTATCATGGAGTATACTCTCTCAGCTTCCTTTCGTGAAAGTATCCTCTTGAGGCGGCGAGATAGTCTCATAGCAGCCTTCTGAGCTCTAGACCTGCTTCCATAGAAGACTAGTGCTTGCCCTCCCTTCTTTATGTAATGCCTTACCAGCACTTCTACTGGGGGAGCTGACCGCTTAGCTTCTGAAAGAGGCTTAGTGCCTGCAGGGTAGTAGATTGACCCATTTAGGTAGACACCTTCCAGCAGTGGGATAGGCCTCCAGTCGCTTACTACAGGCTCTGCTTCAAGCCACCTCGCTAGCTCGCTTGCGTTGGATACTGTTGCGCTCAGCCCTATTACCTGGCAGCTTGGAGCCTCGGTCTTCAGGTTAGCTACTATGACCTCGAGGGTACCACCTCTTGTCTCGCTTGAGGTGAGGTGTATCTCGTCCAGGACCACGCACGTTAGTGCCTGCAGCATGCGGGGGCTATGCCTTGTGAGTGAGTCGAACTTCTCGTATGTCATGACAAGCAAGTCGCTCTTACCTGGGTCTGTGTCTCTAGACGTGTAGTCACCGAGGCTTATTGAGACCTTCACTCCGAGCTCGCTGTATGTCCTCTGGAACTTATCGTACTTCTCACTAGCTATGGCCTTTAGTGGAGCAAGATACACTGCTCTTCCCCCTCTTAGTATGCTGCTCACTGCAGCTATCTCTCCCACTAGGGTCTTTCCGCTAGCTGTTGGCGCAGCTAGGAGGATGCTCTTGCCATCTAGTACACCGTGCTTGATGGCCTGCTCTTGAGGAGGGTAGAGCTCCCTGTATCCTGCTTTCAGAAGAGCTTTCTTGAGAGCAGGCTCTATTGGAAGATCTTCAACTAGCATCTTGACTACCATCTGGTCCTCATTACCCTGCCTGGTGCAGGCTCGTATATCGTCCCCCTGTCATACTTCTCCCTATACACTCTTAGTACAGCTCTCCTTATTCTCTCGGAGTCTAGCTCAGGGTTACTGGCCTTGATGGCGTTTACAACGCGGTCTATCAGCTCGTCTCTTGGGACGCCCATCCTTGGAGAGCCTGCCCCTGATTCAGCTGCCTCGGCTAGCATCTCATCCAGCACCCTATCGAACACCTCTTTAATCATCACACTGGAGGAAAATACTCCTGCATGTACTGCTCTTATGTCTCGTCTTCCTGTGAATGGGTCTATTGCTACGTCAGCGTACATGGCTTCCATCAGAGTTATAGCTGCTAACGCGTCCTCTGCTGTCACTTTGCTCCTTAAGTGCATTCTTGCTCTAGCCATTGCAAGCCTGACTAAGGCTTCTAGCTGCCTTGGGGTCACTGCTAGAGACTTCTTTATGTCTCTGCTTTCATCTCTCAGCTTGACATAGTAGTCCTCAAGTATCTTGCTAGCTTCCTCTGTCATCCTAGGCTTTATCCTCTGCCTAGCATATGCTATGTACTTCCTTAGGAGTTCTGGCGGGATTATTGGTGTTGCTAGAGCTACATCTCCTCCTCTGGTCTTGAGGATGTGCTTTGCTACAGCCCTATCCTTCTGGGGCTCAGGGATGTCATGTAGCCTTAGAATAAGGTCGAACCTTGATGTTATAGTCGGAGGCAGGTTCACGTTCTCGGTTATTGGAAGCTCTGGGTTGTATATCCCATCTTTTGGGTTAGCAGCAGCTATTATCGTTGTCCTAGCGTTTAGCGTCGCTATTATCCCAGCCTTCGCTATGGATATTGTGTTGTGAAGCACTAACTTGTCTCCTATTATGGAGTGGGTGGGGTTGACTGCTATGTCATAGACCCATCTAGCTCTACAGGGCTCTACTCTCTTGGAGGAGACTTCAGCCCATGCTAGCTCTGATTCCAGGAGGAACATCGCTGACTTGAGCACATGAGATCCCTCTTCCGTGAGGCAGGCCTTCTCTGCAGCTCTTATGGCTTCCAGCGCCTTAGCCCTGCTTGAGGATATGGCTTCAGGAGATGCTGATGTCAGGCCTGCTTTCTGGGCTAGTCTAGCTAGCTGCTCTGCTAGTGGAGTAGGCAGCACCCTACATCCTGGCGATGGAGCTGCAGGAGACCAGTCGCCTACATTCACAGACTCAGCTGGGACGGTCTCCAGGAAGCCGTTACTCCTCATTATGTAGACTGGGTGGTCTGGGGTAACTCTCAGCACGCTGCCATTCGAGTACTCTATGGTGATGATGTTTGGTGGAGGCTTATGGCGGCTCACTGCTGTGGCGTCAGCTGGGAAGACTTTCTTGAAGTCTGTTGTAAGCACTCTCAGCTGCCCTTTCCTCAGCGAGAGGATCTCGCAGTCTATCCCCTGCTCTACTCTGGTCTTCTCTTCAGCAAGTAGCTTATCTACTAGCCCTCCGATCTGAACAAGCTCTCCGCTCTCGAGCTTGATAAGCTGAGATGGATGGAATGACTGCTGCTCCATTGCCTCGTGTATCGCTACCCTGTCATTCTTGTCCATCTTGTCGAACTCGTCTATTGCAGCTATCCCTCTGTCTGCTATGACTAGTGCGCCAGCTTCTAGAGACCACCCTCCAGTCATAGCATCTTTCACTACAGCAGCTGTCAAGCCGGCTGCTGTAGACCCCTTTCCGGTCGTGTAGATTGCTCTTGGAGCCACCTTCGCTATGAACTTAAGTATCTGGCTGTTGTGTAGCACTATGAAGTTGCCTATGAAGTTCAGGGTGCTGCTTACCTGGATGTCATAAACCCAGCTTTCACCCTCAACCTCAGATATGCTCACTATCCTGTCCCAGCTTACATGTGAGTTGGCTACCGCCTTAGCCGCCTGCACGAGCTTTATGTTCTCAGGTGAGGTGAGCTCCTTGCACTTCCTTATCACGTCTAGGAGCTGCCCTCTTCTTAGCCCGCATCTCTTGGCTAGCTCTTTCACTTCTCTGGCTGATCTGGCTGCGTGAGGGTCTGTTGCAGCAAGCAGCGTATCCTTGGCTTCCCTTATCTTTCTCTCAGCAGCCCTGACGAGGGCAGCTAAGTATTCTCTCTTGAGGGGGGCACCACTTTTCTCTGCTCTAGCTAAGGTGGATGCTGGTGCACTTATATCCCTGTACTTGAGCCCGAGCTTCCTCTTGAGAGCTGAGATCAATGAGGATACGCATGGTATTTTGGAGCTTCCATCCACTGTTGGGGTTTCCTGTGTGTTTATGTGCTCTATTTGGGGCTTGGTTAGGGTTATGCTGTGGTCGCTGTGCTCTTTTGCCACTATGCCTACCTTGAGAAGGAGAAGCCTTAGGTTGCTTAGATCACTTCTGCTCTGAAGCCTTATCCTAATGGCCTTCCCGTTCTCGTAGCAGCTTAGGAAGCCTCTCAGGAACGCTGCTACCTCTTTTCTGCCTGCTGAGAGCATGCTTGCTGGGATCTTCCCCCTACCAGCTATTAGCTCGGGGGCTCTCTCCTCGATAAGCTCGCCAAGCTTCTTAGACCTCCAGTACACTAGTATCCCACGCTTTGACTGGGTGATGACCTTGACCTGGCTCTTCACGTTGAGCTTCTGGAGGGCGCTCTTAACCAGCTTTAGGGCATGCCTGCTGGCTCTCAGCTTGAAGCTATACCAGCTTTTGGACCTTTTGACCTCACCTCGAGCTGCGAGAACTCCGATCAGCGTGTAAAGGGAGCTGTCAACTTCCTTCTCTTGGAGCTCAGGAGCAGGCAGGAGTCCTAGTATGGCTATGTAGTCTCCTGGCTTGAGGCCTTCTGCCTTCACCGGCGTGAGCATGCCATCTCTGCTCTTGAAGAAGAGGTGGTCTGGTGTGACTTTGATTTCCAGCCCAGATTCGGTCTTGATCTTCAATAGCTTCCCGCCTGCAGGCTTTTTAGCAATTGCATCTGGTATGGTGAACACAGCTTTTCCGTCCTTGGTGATTGTGAGAACTTCTGGTGGATCTGCTCTATTGTATAGGTCCTCTATGGTGATGAGGCCTTCTCTGGTTAGGACTAGCGTGTCTCCTGCTACGCACTTCGCTGTCCCTGGGTCACCAACTAGAAGTATGTTTATCTCGCCTCTTATCCTTGTTCCATCTGGTAGCTCTATTGGTACTCCACCGAAGAGAGCATATGCCACTCCTCTCTTGACCACATCCCAGCCGTATATTGATGGAGCTATCGACTGCACTATCAGCTCCTCTAGCTTTGGCGACCTCGCTAGTTCAAGTATCTTCTCTTCTTCCTCTGGTGTTATCTCTATCTGCTCAAACTCTCTTGGGGGTGTCTTTACTGAGTTCACATCTAGTATCATGTTGAATATCACGTCTACTCTTCCCTTTCTCTTCTCTACGAGCCTTGGTATGCCGACCACTGTCACCCGGTCGCCGGGCTTCACTACATCGACTAGGTCGTCTAGGAGAATGCAGTCTATCGAGCGGGGCATTGTCCCGGGAGGGAGCTCCTCAGGCATCTCCTGCAGCTTTATCCTCTGCCAGTCTAGAAGCTTGCTTTCCTCCTGGACTAGCTTGAGGCTCCTGCTCCCGCAGCTCTCACATACAGGAGGCTTAGAAAGCCACCTGCTTGGCTGAGGCACCTCTATATCTGCTCCACAGCTCTCACATCTGAACTTAGCTACATCGAGTTTGAAGGCTACCTCTGAGCATGACGTGACTATGCCTTTGACTGAAATCAGCTTGTTTAAGTGCTTAGATGATACCCCTCTAAGAGGGGTTTCAGCCATTAAGTCTACTATACGCGGATAGAACTTGGTTGCCTCCGCGTAGTCTGGGTCTATTATAGACACTCTTCTTCTTATGACCTCTGATGCCGCTGGAAGCACCTTATCAGGGTTGTCTACTAGCTCTCTGGCCAGCTTCATGTTAAAGCTCCAGAGGTCTCTGTAGCTTATCTCGAGAGACTTCCTCCTCTCAACGGGAAGCTGGCCTATTTGCTCGTAGTATTTCCTTCTTCCATTCTTGTCTCTGAACTCTATGAAGAACTCCTCGAAGGCCTCTTCTATGCTCCTCCTGTCCATCATGCTAGCTCCCTCCTGAGGCCTGTTGTATGGCGGTATCCACTAGCAGCCTAGCTAGCTTAAGCACTACACGCTCTTCTGGTGTGAGCTTACGCTCCTCACTCTCACTTATAGATGGTGAAAGAGCCATTCTAAATACCTTTCTGAGCCTAGCTCTCACAAGGTCTTCTAGATAGAGCCTCTCTCTTCCCGCTAGAGCAGAGCTGCTAAGCTTCAGCTGGGAGTAGAAGTCTTCTGGCAGAGGCTGAAGCGTATCCTGCACTCTCTCAAGCTCAAGCTTCTCAGGCAGATCCAGCTCCTCTGCTTCAGCTAGCTTTGCAGCTCCATGCTTAATGAGAACCGATGCAAGCCAGATTGGCAGCCTAGATACCTCACCTCGTGACACGTCTATTCCAAGCTCATCCTGTACTTCCTGAGGAAGGACATCCTCCAGGATTTTTACCCTGACAAAGGTGTAGTACTTTGAGAGAAGAGTAACCTTGCCTTTAAACGCAAAAATGAGGACCCCCCAATTAAATTGGGGTGGGGGGATAAAAGGGTTGGCTTAGTCTAGTAGGATGTGCTCTATTAGCTCTTTCTCGACGTCCTCTAGGAGGGGTATTCCTGTCACTTTGTATGCTCTTTCGGTTAGAGAGGCTAGGTCTCTTCTGTCTATGAGATCTAGCCTCCACTTCCTGACGCCAGCTATCAGCTGCTGCAAGCCTACCCTTATCCTGTCCCAGTAGGTGTAGAGGCCTATTGCTCCAACTGGGATCTCCTTGACTTTCTCTCCAAACATCTGCTCTAAGTCATGGTATGTTATGAACATGGTCTCAGGCTTTTCACCATACAGCTCCTTGAAACTAGGTGGCAGCTTGCCTTCTGAGGCTAGATTTGTGAAGTACTTTGCCTTGAATACTGCTGTCAGTGGTGCTCTGGCTTGAGCTATCGCCTTGACGTAAGGCTTTCCTGCGAAGTTGCTCATTGCTGCTGCCTTGAACAGCTGAGTTTCATTTACAAACCCTCCTGCCATCACTATGTCAGGGACATACTTACCACGCTTCCTCAGCAGCTCACAGCAGCTGAGGACCTGAGCCTCAAGGTACACGGTGGGCGTCCCACACTCCATCATCATGGGGACTGGGCTCGTCTCTGTTCCTCTATCTGCACCGTCAAATGTGACTGCATCCACCTTCGCTTCTGAAGCAGCTTTCATGGTGAATGCGACTACAGCAGGCCTGTATGAACCTGTCTTAAGGAAGGCCTCCTTGGCGCCCATCTCTCTCAGCTTCTCTACGTCCTCTACAAAGGACTCTATAGTAGGCATGCCTATCCTGCTGTGCCTCTCGAATGTCCTGAACTCTCCCCTCTTGAATGCAGCCTGCACCTCCTTGTCCTCTGGGTCTGGGATTTACGACATAGCCGCGTTTCTTCAGCACTACGGCCTTCTCCAGCGAGTCTACTCTGACCTCTCCGCCTATTGCCTTAGCTCCCTGCCCCCACTTCCTCTCTATGATGTTCACTTCGAGCTTGGATATCGCATACTCATCTACATCCAGCCTCTGGTCCTCTACATTCGTCTGGACTGCTATGTCGCCGTGCTTTCCATCCCAGAACTTCCTGTAGGACTCTATCCTGAACTTCGTGTCCTCGCTATGTGTTACCTTTCCATTTGTTATCATGCTGTTGGGATCCATGCCACAGACGTTCTCTCCTACAACCTGAATTGCGCCAGATATCGCTGCCCTGGCAGCCAGTCCATCCCAGTTCACCTTCGCCACTGTTGTGGAGCCTAGTGCAGCTATCATCAGAGGGATCTTCATCGGCACTCCGCCTACACTCGTCGAGACATCAACGTTCGGGAATATGGCCTTATCTGGATCTGGCTCTATGCCCTTAGCTCCCCTGACTTCAGCGAGTATCTGAAGGTGACTCCAGCCTAGGCCGTAGTCCCTGTTAGATGCTGCTGTGCTGTAGCTGAACTCCTCTGCAATAGTAGCACTTCTCTGCCTCTGAACGCTGACAGGCTTATCTCACAGAGGACTGGGCAGTGGTCTAGGCATATAGGGCACATCCC
>QMWA01000006.1 GCA_003661385.1 Thermoproteota archaeon
ACACGTTGTTGTAATGGATGACGTCGCGACAACTGGGGGAAGCCTAGCTGAAGCTGTTAGAAGGGTTAGAGAGGAGAGGCTTGTTGTTGACTACTGCTTTGTAGTCGTTGATAGAGAGGAGGGGGCGCAGGAGAAGCTATCGGAGCTAGGTGCCAAACTCTACTCTCTGTGTAGAGTGAGTGACATCATCAGGTAGCGCCTGCACCCCAAGCACCTTTTTCAGCCTTCTAAGGTAGTGTGTAGCCTTAGCTGCAATAAACGACAGCCTGCATGTTGGGTCTAGTGGAGCATCCAGCAGCTGTCCTCGAGTGTCTACTACAATCCCGCCAGCCTCCCTGACTATCAAGCTGCCAGCAGCTATGTCCACTGGCCTAGCTACCCCTCTTAGGTCTGCAACCACATCGATCCTGCCTTCAGCTAGCATAGCTAACTCTAGAGCTATTGAACCAAATGCCCTTATGGAAGCCCCAACCTGCGGGTTTAGCATGCGAGCATAGCGGCTTCTCCTGCTCACCAGGTACACTGAGAAATAAAGAGAGCTGCCTCCATGGTTCCTGGTAGATATCTTGACACCATCTCTATATGCTCCAAACCCGGCTACAGCATGGTATAGTGTTCCTCGCGTAAGGTCTCTTATGACAGCAAGCTGTACTCCACTGAGCTGCCTTGACGAAGAGACTGCTATAGAGCAGGCGTAGAACGGTACTCCTCTCTCAGCGTTAGCAGAGCCGTCTACTGGATCTATGACAAAGAAAGGTGGGCCTCCACTTCCTATGACGCCTACCTCCTCGCTTATAACTGTTGCATCGGGGTACTCTCTGGTTATTCTCGAGAGAATCTTCTCCTCAACCGCCTTGTCGAAAGCAAGCGTCTTATCTCCGCTTGCACCCTTCCCAACTACCCTATGGAATCTACTCTCCCTTAGCAGCTTCTCTAGAGAGTGCATTACCTCTAATGTCAGCTCATCGAGTAGACTTAGAAGCTCCATAGCTGACATTAAATTAACCCTCGTGCTTGAGGTTTTAGCTGATTAAAAGCTGGTGGTCACTGTGGGAGCTACTACAGTAGCTAGCAAGGCTGCCTCACTAGCCGCCATAATGTTCCTCCTACTGGCTGTTAACCTGATTTCAACCGGGCTGGAGCCCCCTTACAGAGAGAGGACTGTTAAAGTTAGCGGAATAATGGGTACTGCATGCGTAGAGTACAGTAGATTGGGGGTACCGTATATACGGGCAGATAACCCAGCTGATGCCTTCTTCGCACTCGGTTATGCTATGGCAGCAGATAGGCTGCTGCAGATGGACATACTACGCAGAGCTACAGCAGGGTTCCTCTCAGAGGTGCTTGGAGCAGGCTACGTCGAGGTGGACTACCTGATCAGGCACATGCATGTTGAGGTGTGTGGTAGTCTATCAGAGGAGCTTTCTGAGCTGCTCTCAGCATACTCTATGGGCGTGAACGCATATATCGAGAACTCGATCAGAGCACCTGCAAGGCTGCTGGCCAAGCGATGCCCTAGGTGGAGAGTGGAAGACAGCCTCAGGATACTTGGGATGGTTCTCGTAAATCCAATTGACAGAGCTGCCATGGAGCTGACTTGGAGCGCGATCTATGCTAGATATGGGAGGCGGGCCATGGGGCTGCTTCCAGAGGGCTTTAAACTCGATGACAAAATTCTCAGCAGCGGAGAAGCCTTAGCAGAGGCAGCTCTAGCACTATGTCACGTGAAGGAGAAAGTGGAGAAGCTTGGGCTGCCTTCCTTAGCTGGATTCGCGGTAGCATCGCCTGGCTTCCTGTGGTGTGGGTATGCTTCAAGCATAGAAAGAGCTCCAGCTCCATATTACCTTGCAGCAATTGAGGTCAATGGGCTAACAGTGTATGGTGTGTTTATACCAGGTGTACCATTGCCAGTGGCGTGGTCGACTGAAGACCTGGCAGGTGCCTTAGTTAGCCTGTGTACAGACTCTATCGACATCTATATGGGGGTAGCTAATGGAACACATATACTCAGGGGAAGCACTTGGTATCCCCTTAGGAGAAAGGAAGTCAAAATCAGGACTCCTAGTGGAGTCGTGGAAAAGCCGTCGTACTCTGCTTTTGGAGTGAGTTTAGCTGAGGTACATGGGTGCTACCTGTCATTTAAGAGCGTTAAAGTGAGTTGGAGGTTGCTTGATGCATTATTTGAAGCTATTGTGGAGGGAGATGTGGATACTGTAATTCTTGAGGCCCCTCCTGTAGCCATCGTCCTCACTGACGGAGAAAGCTGCGACCTCGTGCTTCTGGGCTCATATCCTGATGTGAAGAGCCCGAGTACTGTTAAGCCTATATTTAACACATCTTATGCCTGGAGAGGAGTAAAGCCGGCTAGTGAGGTTGAGAAAGCGCTGCAGAAGACAAGTGGAGTAGTAGTATTGTACCCAGTTCCTCACTGGACCTGCTTAGGGGAGACAACGTACTATGCTAGCTGGGGTAAGCACGTTGCCTACAGTAGCCAGCACATGGAGGCTATTATGGAAGGATACGACCCATTTGCTATAGCACTGCTAAGGCTGCTTGAGACCCATGCAGGCTTCATGCCTCAAGAGGTAGCAGACCTAGCTGTTATGTACGCCTTTGAGGAGGCATTGCTTAAGAGAGCATTTGGCTATCTTAGAGACCTATACAAGCCGTATATACGCTTTAGACAGTGGGCTTTAGCTAGGCTAATCTACATGCTCACATACGGTGACATATGGCTGAGTGAAGTTGCAAAGACCTCATCGCAAGCAGTTGCTGTAGAGGCTCTTCATGATGTGCTGGGAAAGAGGAAGCCTGACATTGCAGTGAGTTTAAGGCACTTAGGCTTAGAGCTGGGGCTTCCCTTGGCTAGGATGGGGAATGTAGCTACTAGAGGAGTCCATGCATGGGTTTTTTCTGGTGGAGCTGGTGTGGTTGATGCTAAGGGTGGAAAGCTGAAGGTGAGTTATGGTCTTGCAGCAGCGTTTGCCAAACTACCCGATGGCAGAGTAATTGGCATCTTATACAGCGGAGAGGGAGGGCACTGGCTTAGCCCAAACTACATGAATCAGCTCAGGCTCTGGAAGTCAGGAAGATATGTGCAGCTTAGGCCGCCTGCAGGGGTATATAGGAGGATGAGACTGAGACCTAGGGGGTGAGCATGCTAAAGAGCGTGCTCGAGCAGTTTGGTGCATCTTTGAGGCCTCTTGAGAGGTCGGGAGTCACGATAGGCCATATTATCCTGCTGTTGCTTGCACTAGATGAGATGAAGACAGCCGGGAGGAGGGTACTGTGCCAGGTATTGTCTCTTGGGGAGGGGACCACGCGGACGGTACTTGGTAAGCTCAGTGCTCTTGGAGTAGTTCAGGTGAGCAGAGCGGGAGCTAGGCTAAGTGAGCAGGGTAAGAGGCTAGTGAGCGCAATTAAGTCCAGGATCTCAAGGCCTATACTGCTTAGAGCAGGAGAGAAGCTTACACTGAAGAAGGTGAATGCGGCGCTTCTGATACGCGGAGTTCAGGCTGAGAGCATAAGTGTGTTGGAGGTCAGAGATGATGTTATCAGGTTCGGTGGCAGGGGGGCTGTCTTGCTTGTCAAGAGAGAAACTGACTTGTACATACCTCCGGGGAATACTAGAGTAAGCGAGAGGTATCCTAGCCTCTATTATGAGCTTGAGAAGAGGCTTCAACCTGAGGATGGAGACATTATCCTTATTGGAATGGGGGAGGAGAGCATTTCAGTTATGGTAGCCATCTTGAATGCTGCAGTTGATATCTTGTTGGAATCAGGTAGCTCTGAATAGCTGTATCCTGCTTCTCGCTGAGTTTACCGCCTGCTCTAGCAGTATCCTCTGTTCTATGCTTGCAATGAGTCTCCTCGTATCTACTACTGCATCCGGGTTCACGCTTATGCTGTCTATCCCACAGCGGACTAAGAACTCTACGAAGTCTGGGTATACTGATGGGGCTTGCCCACATATGGAGACGGTTACGCCATTCTCATGAGCAACCTCAATGAGATGTTGGATTGCCCTCTTGACAGCAGGGTCGCGTTCATCAAAGTACCTTGGATCTATCTCAGGTAAGATCTGGGAGTCTCTGTCTACACCAAGGATAAGCTGAGTTAGGTCATTGGACCCTATGCTGAAGCCATCTATGTACTTGCTGAACTCGTCTGCTAGTATTATTGTGCTGGGGACTTCAGCCATGATCCATATTTTGAAGTCTCTCCCCTTTTCCAAGCCCTCCTCAGCCATGATCTCGAGGCACTTTTGCAGCTCCCATATCGTCCTTACGAAGGGTATCATCACCCAGACGTTTTTAAGCCCGTATTCCTCTCTGACCTTCCTTATGGCCCTGCATTCTAATCTAAATGCCCTCTCATACCCTGGGGAGGCGTATCTTGATGCTCCACGCCATCCTAGCATCGGGTTGTTCTCCTCTGGCTCATACTTCTCACCACCCTTTAGCTGCCTGTACTCGTTTGTTTTGAAGTCTGAGAACCTGACTACAACTGGTCTCGGGTATATTGCCCTAGCTACCTTAGCTATTCCGTCAGCAAGCTTGTCTATGAACTTCTCAGGGTGGCCTACCTCAATGAGGTAGTTTGGGTGGTCTCCTATATAGGATGCTAGGATGAACTCTATTCTCATAAGGCCTATTCCGTCGAATGGAAGGTGCTTGTACTTGTCTATCATGTCTGGTGCTCCTAGGTTCATGTATATCTTTGTCCCAGTTACGGGAGCTGCCTCCACTGGCAGTGGTGGGGCTTCCCCTTCTGGCGGCTTCTCTAACACCTCCTCTACTATGCCTTTATACACCACGCCAGCTGACGCATCGACTGTGTAGGGTTCCTCGCTCTTTAGCAGCTGGGTAGCGTTGCCAGTGCCTACTATACATGGGATCCCGAGTTCTCTGCTGACTATGGCGGCATGGCAGGTCATGCCTCCTTCATCTGTGACTATGGCGCCAGCTAGCCTCATATATGGGACCCAGTCTGGGTTAGTCATCTTGGTGACGAGGATGTCTCCTTTGGACATCACTCTGCTAGCGTCTTCTACTGTGAGGGCGACTTTAGCCGTTCCAGCATAGACTCCTGGAGAAGCTGGAAGCCCCTTTACGACTACGATCTTGCCCTCTATGACTGGCTTCTCTGGCGGCTTCTCTGTTTCCTCTGGGCGCTTGGTGCTCCATACGGTCTCTGGGCGGGCCTGTAATATCATTATGTTGTCTGGGAACGGCCGGTTTCTGTCTATAGCCCACTCTATGTCCTGCGGCTGCCCGTAGTGTTTTTCTATCTCGATGCCCAGCTGCGCCAGCTTTTTGACCTCCTTATCAGTCAGTGAGGGAGCTTCCTTCTCGTCATCTGGAACCTCTGTAGTGATGGTTTTTCCTGTTTCTGGGTCTCTTATCCTCTGCTTCTCCTTCCGAGATATCCTCCTCTCTAATATCTCCAGGGTTTCCTTGTCTACCACAAAGTAATCAGGGGTCACTTCTCCTGAGACCACGGATTCGCCTAGCCCCCAGCTCGACTCTATTACTAGCTTTGTTGAGTCGCCTGTTACAGGGTCTATTGTGAACATGACACCGGCTGACCTGGCATCGACCATCTCTTGGACGCCAACCCCCATCAGCACCTGCTCGTGTAGAAAGCCCTTTTGCTCCCTGTAGAATATGGCTCTAGCCGTGAACAGACTTGACCAGCACTTTTTCACTGCTTCAATAAGCTCCTCGTCACCTTTGACGTTGAGGTAGGTTTCCTGCTGCCCTGCGAAGCTAGCTGTGCTCAGGTCTTCTGCTGTAGCAGAGGACCTGACAGCCACGTAGACCTCTCTACCAAGCTTCCTGCACAGGCCTCTGTAGGCTGAGATTATAGCGTTTTTAAGCTCCCTAGGCATCTCAGCGCTCTCTATCACATCTCTTATCCTCCTTGATACCTCCTGGTAGGCTTCAGGCGCTTCAGCTCCTCGAGGAATCTCCTCGAGTATTTTGCCTACCCTCTCCTTTATCCCAGACTTTTCCAGGAAGTACTCGTAGGCTTTAGATGTTATAGCAAAGCCTGGTGGCACAGGGAAGCCGGCTGCAGCCAGCTCACCCAGATTGGCATTCTTGCCGCCAACAAGCTGGGAGTCCTCCTTCTTTAGCTTCTCAAATGGGATCACAAATTCCTCATGCATCATGGCTATCTCCTCATATGCAAGCAGGTACAGGGCCTTAGGCTTCTCGGAAAGGAGCCATACTGCAGATATGGGCTTGCCAGCTAGTTTGCTTAGCTTTACTGCTAGGCTAGCAGCCTCAAGTACTTCTTGGGGAGTTAGGCTCGGCTTCTTAATGAGTGTGGGAGATACATCCTCTACTCTTGGTACGCCGCTGTAGACCATGAGCGCCTTTTCCTTGGGAGATAGCTTCTCCTTTAGGATTGCCATAGTGGACTGGTCTACAGTGAATTCATCAAAGGATACGATATCTAGGACAGGTATGTAGAAGCCTAGTGTAGACCTGACAAGCACCTGATCATCAATAACGTCTGCTTGCCCTGATGCCTTGATTGGAGGTATGCATGCTGCAAGAATGGAAACCTTGAGCTGGTCTATTGTGCTATTAGACTTAGCTAGCTCAGCTATCGTAGTGTGGGAAAGAGCCTTCAGCCAGGCTTTCTTCACCTCTCTCAGAAATGCTTCAGGACTTACTACAACTTCATCAGCCCACCTGCTTACATCTAGGCTTATGCTCATATCCTTAACTGAAGCTGAGGTGTATAGGAAGGTAGCTGGTGGAACTGAGCCGGACTTCACTCCGAGCTTTGTGTAGGCTTCTTTAAGTGCCTCAGCTACTTCAGCAGGTATGCTGACCTTAAGAAGCTCGTCTGACAGCTGCTTTAACTCGGTGCTCACATCTTCTCCGCTAGCTGCCTTGGTGATTATGCTATTGATCTGGTCTGCTAGTCCGGAGGCCCTGAGGAACAGCTTGAAAGCGTTATCTGTTATTACAAATGCATGAGGGAGCCTAAATCCCTTATTAACTAGTGTAGTAAACGCAAACATGTCAGGTGTCATGAGAGCTGAGTCCTCTCTCTTAACGCTCCCGATAAATATGGCAACCTCTTGATCCAAGTACTACCCCTAGCCCATGTACGCGTGTAGTTTTAAGCATGTAGGGAGACAGAGTATGCTAGCTAGAGGACTTTAAGCCTATTAGGGTACTCGATCTCTTCCTCTTCGCTTATTCTGAGCAGCCTGTTGTACTTTGCTGTCCTTTCACCTCTCGCTGGAGCTCCTGTCTTTATCTGCCCACATCCTAGGGCTACAGCTAGGTCTGCTATGAAGGTGTCCTCTGTTTCCCCACTTCTATGACTTACTATAGTGGAGTACCCTAAGCTAAACGCTGTCTTCGCCGTATCCACGGCTTCGGTAAGTGTACCAACCTGATTTGGCTTCAGCAGTATTGCATTGCATACCTCTTGCTTAGCACCAGCTATTAGCCTAGCTGCCTGCGATACAAACACGTCGTCTCCAACGACCTGGATTCTATCTCCCATTTTCTTTGTGAGGGCAGCTAGACTGCCCCAGTCGTCTTCGTGAAGAGGGTCCTCTATTGAGGCTATAGTGTACTTGCTGGCTAGCTCGCTGTACCAATCTATAAGAGCTCCACTATCCATTGTCCTGCCATCTACATGGTAAGCTCCATCAGCATATAATTGGCTTGCAGCACAGTCTAAGCCCAGCACTATGTCAGCTCCAAGCGAGTACCCTGACTCCTCCACTGCAGAAGACAGAAGCTCAAGGGCTTCTTCAGTCGTCATCTCTATGCATGTGTAGCCTCCCTCATCGCCTACAGCCTTGGGTAGCCCTCTCTGAGAGACTATGTCTCCGAGAGCGTTATATATCTCTGATAGTGCCTGGATTGCCTTGGCAAAGGACTTAACTCCAGATGGTATGATTAGGAATTCCTGTATATCCAGGCCTACCCCGTGCTTGCCTCCATTTATCATATTTGATAATGGAATTGGCATCAGTAGCTTCCTTTTTATACTGTAAACTTCTCTCAGGTGCATGTATAATGGTGTTTTCCTGGCTGCTGCAGCAGCCTTTGCTACAGCAAGAGATACAGGTAGACAGGCATTTGCACCGAGCCTAGTCTTCTGCTGCGTCCCGTCTAGGTCTATCATCTTCTGGTCTATTTCCCTTTGGCTCCTGGAGTCCATTCCAATTAGGGCAGGAGCTATCACTTCCTCTATGTTCTTAATGGCCTTTCGAACACCCTTTCCACGGAACTCAGACCTGATACCATCTCTGAGCTCCAGTGCCTCATGTGCTCCACGTGAAGCTCCACTTGGAGCAGCTGCTATCCCCCTGACACCACACTCTAAAACCACCTCAGCTTCCACAGTAGGGTTACCTCTGGAGTCTAGGATCCACCTAGCCTTAACGCCAGATATCGCATATGGGTTTTTGCTCACGCTTCCACCCTAGAGGTTGATAAGACTTCCTTAAGTTTCCTTTTAACCTCCTCTGAGACGACCTTCCCATCAATCCTCCCCTTCACCTTGGCCATTACCCTCCCCATTATGAGCCCTAGAGCACGCTCCCTCTTCTCTAAGACAACCTCCATGTTGTCCTGTATGGTAGAGCTTATTATCTCCCTGAGTTCCTCTAGAGTTATGGGCTTGATCCCTAGCCTAGCTGCTATGGCCTGCACGGTTTCCCCTGGGCTCTTGGCAAGCTCTCTTAAAACATCTGGCAGAGCTTCCTTTGAGATCTTTCCCCCGTCTACTGCGAGCAGAGCCTCCATTATCTTCTCGTCTGGCAGCTGCTCTACTGGGATTTTGTCTCTTCTCTTGATGTCCTTGAGCGTGGAAACCAACGTCGATGCTATTAGAGTTGGAGGAAGTCTCGTTTTTTCAACAGCCTCCTCGAACAATGAGAGGTACTCTGACCAGACTACTTGCCTAGCCAGGTCTCTTGGCAACCCTAGCTGCTCTGTGAACCTCTTGACCTTCTGCTCCCAGTGCTCTGGGAGACTTGCTCTAATAGACTCCACATACTCTCTTGGGATAGGCATCGGAGGTATGTCTGTCTCAGGGTACATTCTAGCTGCTCCTGGCAGTGGTCTTGTGAACCTCGTAGTGCCATCTGGGTTTGCTGCTCTGGTCTCTTCAGGTGGGCCATTTAGCAGCTGCTTGGCTCTCTCTACTACAGCTCTGCTTGCTTCAGCAGCTCTATCTGGTGGACCAGCTACTATGAAGATCAGGTCTCTGCTGCCTGCCTTGAGAAGTTCTCTTAGCTTCTTGAACTCGTCTTCGAGCTTAAGCTTAGCTAGATCCTCATCTGAGTGTATTATCCCTCCTACGCCATATGCCCGAGCATGGTAGGCCAGCTCCTTCCCTAGAGTTAAGCCAGGGCATAGCTCTCTTGATGCGAAGCCTGAGAGGCCAGGTAAGGCTGCTGCGAACACTACACCACCTGACTTCAGAGCTCTCTTAATCACCCTATTCTTCGTCTCTGAGAATAGCTCAGTCACCTCCATGGGCGGCTTAAAGTCTTCCTCCCTCACACCAGCTTCCTTCAGTTCTTTTGCCAGCTTTATCAGAGAGAGCTGTCTCTCTACCTCATTCTCAACTACCTTAGAGATTAGCTCTAGCTCTTGTACACCCTTTATCTCAACCCTGCTTCCACCGCTTATCGACACGTTGAGGTCCTGTCTCGTGGAGCCTAGGCCTCTTCTCACCTTTCCAGTTGATCTAAGCGTTACCCCTATTAGCAAGGCTATTTCCTGTATTTCCTCAGGTGAATAGCCTTCTAGCAGCCCTGTTGAGACCTCCACGAGGGGGATCCCAAGGCGATCTAGCCTGTATACTACGGTATCCCCCCAGTCCTCTAGTATGCCACAAGCCTCTTCCTCTAGGCAGACTTGAGCAATCGGTATCTTCTCTCCCTTGTACTCCAGATAGCCATCGAGAGCTATGACCATTGTCCTCTGGAAGCCTGAAGTGTTGCTTCCGTCTATCACAGTCTTTCTCATCACATGTATTTCGTCAACGACCTTAGCATTTAACATGAGTGCCGCGGTTATAGCTGCTTCTAGAGCCTCCTTGTTCACCTGATGTGGAGGCTCCTCATCGCATTCTACTAGGCAGGACTCGCTTGGATAGTACTTGTATACGAACTTGCGGTTTCTCATGTGCTCGAACGCAGCAGCCCTGTCTACAACTCCGAGCTCACCGTATACTGCTCTGAGCTTCCGTATTATTTCAAGGGAAGGCTCTTCCGACAGTGTTGACCTGCAGCTGCAGAAGAGCTTCCCTCCTTTAAGCCTCTGGTGTATTTCTAGCCCACACTTCAGTCCTATGCTCCTGTAGAAGCTTTTGTCCCTCAAGAGATGTCACCTATATCAGGTAAGTATTGAAGAGAGTTCTGCTAGATATCTCGCCTGCTATGTCTGTCAGCATCAGAGATTCGACCTCCTTCGGATCCTGTGTGTGCCCAAGAACCCAGCCTAGCTTCACGTATGCTACTTCTGTCAGCATGTCCTCAACGTATACCACTCCAGCTTGCTTGAGCACACGTGCATTCCGGTACACGTATGGGTTCGTCCTTCCATATAGCGCTTGAGATGTCATGACTAAGGCCACGCTCTCCTCTACAGCTCTTTTTATGCTTGGAAGCCAGGAGAGCTTCTCCGCTCGTGGGTATACTGGGGTATGGCCGAAGCCTGTGCCTTCTATCACGATCCCCCTGTATCCCTTATCGACGTAGTAATCTATGACTTCAGGGTCTGATCCAGGCTAGGCCTTCACTATAGCTACACGCTTCTCAAAAGCTGTGTCCGCATAGACTTCACTGCTACCTCTCTTCCTGTATTTAGTGTTTAGGGCCTCTATTCTCCCGTCAGGCCATACTCTAGCAAGAGGTAGGTCATTTATTGGTCTGAATGTGTCTCTCCTTGATGTATGCATTTTCCTGGCTTTGGTTCCTCTTATGGCATAGCAGTATGTGTCGCTGCTCTCACCGTGCATTACTATAGCTACTTCAGCGATGTCTGATCTTGCTGCATAATGGGCTGCACAGAGGAGGTTCATTGCACCATCAAAGCTGCCTCTGTCTGGTGAGCGCTGTGCGCCCACGAGAGCAACTGGCTTGCTGAGGTTCCTCAGCATGAATGAGAGTGCAGCTGAGGTGTAGTGCATGGTGTCTGTCCCGTGTGTTATCACAACTCCTCTTACATCTGTGTTGAGCTCTTTAGCAGCTATCTCAGCTATCTCCTTCCAGTCATCTGGCGTGAGGTCTTCACTCGCAACCAGGAATGGCGACCTCATTCTCTCTATGTATACGGCGTCCTCTAGCTCAGGGGTGAGGTATAGCAGCTCCTCTGGCTTAACACACATGTATACTCCTCCAGTAACGTAGTCTACCCTAGAGCCTATCGTCCCTCCGGTAGCAATCAGAGAAACTGGCGGGAGGCTAGGCTTCCTTTCTGCCTTCTTGGCTGGGAACTTGCCTACCTCAGCTGCTTTCCTTAACCTCTTGATTACTGTGCCTGGAGTATACTTTACTCCTATATTGTAGCCGCTTGACAGCTTGATAACTATGCAGCTTGGGTCTCCGTATTCGCTTCTCGGTAGGAGTATACCTTCGTAGACCTCGCTTCCTCTCTGGATCCTGATTATGTCTCCGATGTGGGCTCCAGCCGACTCTAATGCCTTCTCGACTTCAGGAGAGTACAAGAGATCACCTTGAGGGCTCAGGTACAGCTTTCGCAGGCTCTATGTGGTCTACTGGGGCCTTTGGGAAGATCTCGAGGTACTTCCTTAGAGCTCTTGGCACCACTATCGTCCCGTCTTCTTCCTGGTGGTTTTCTAGTATTGCTGTGATTGCCCTATGGCAGGCTATTGCTGTCGAGTTTAGAGTGTGTACGAAGCCTTTCACTGGAGCCCCTGTTTTCTCCCTATACCTTATGTTGAGCCTATATGACTGCCAGTCTGTGCAGTTTGAGCAGCTTACCATTTCCCTGTATCTTCCTTGAGCTGGCATCCATGCTTCTAGGTCATACTTCCTAGCTGCAACTACTCCTAGGTCTCCTGTGCAGACATCTACTATTCTGTAGGGTATCTCTAGGCCCCTCCACAGGTCTTCAGCATTTTTTATGAGCTCTTCATGCCACTTCCACGAGTCCTCTGGTAGGCAGAAAACGAACTGCTCTACCTTTAGGAACTGGTGGACTCTGAATATTCCCTTTGTGTCCTTTCCGTGAGCTCCTGCCTCCTTTCTGAAGCACGGGCTTACGCCAGCATAGAGAGCTGGGAGATCACTCTCTAAGAACACTTCGTCAGCATGCATTGCTGCAATGGGGTGCTCAGATGTAGCGATGAGGTAAAGGTCTTCCCCCTCAACTTTGTATATGGCGTCTGTGAAGTCCTGTATTGCAGTTACCCCCTCATACATCTTTCGACGCATCATGAATGGAGGCTCAACTAATATGAAGCCCCTTTTGCTCAGGTAGTCTAGCGCATACAGCATCAGAGCGTACTCGAGCCATACTAGATCCTGGAATAGGTAGAAGAACCTTGAGCCAGCTACCTTAGCTGCCCTATCTGTGTCCCCAGCGCCTAGGAACTTAAGCTGGTCGGCATGTGGCTTTGGAAGCCACTCTATGAGCTCATAATCTACTTGAGCTTCTCCTATCTGGGTTAAAAACTGGCCTAGGTAGCCTTTCCACACCTTAGGCCTGCCCCAGTACCTTATTGGCCTGTTGTCTTCCTCTCCACTCCCTAGTGGAACAGCATCATGTACGACATTAGGTATGCTTAGCAGGAGCTTCATCCTCCTCTCTTCCAGCAGCTTGACTTCGTTTTCCTTTCTCTTCACCTCCTCTGAGATCTCTCTGGCCTTCTTGATGAGCTCGTCTCTTCTGCTTGAAGGAGCTTTCGCTATCTCCCTTGTTATCTCGTTTCTAAGCTTTCTCAGGTTGTTTAGCTCTGTGACAGCTTTTCTCCATGCTAAGTCGTACTCTAGTGCCTCATCTACTAGAGTTGGAGGAAGACCCCTCCTTCTCTGGGACTCTTTGAGCTTCTCTGGGTTGTTCCTGAGCAGATCTAGTATGCTCCACATGGGAAAGCCCCCAGGTACCTGAGGCCTACTCTAGGAATGCAAGCTAATAAAGTCATGGACTAACCTGAGTGGGGGCTGGGTTTGAGCGCCGTTACAGCAGAGCATAAGAAGAAGGCTCTGGACATCAGTGGGATAAGCTTAGTGCTGGTTGTGGTCAGCAGCAGCAGGGCTAAGCTGTTTAGAGAGGGAGCTGAGTTCAGAGATGAGACTGTTGAGGTGGTTAAGAAGCTCGTCTTTGAGCATGGCATTGAGCTCAGAGACATCTACTATGTCTCTGATGACATCCATGAGATACGTAGCATAACCCTCAGCTTGGCTGGCAGTGTGGACTGCATACTTCTATCTGGTGGTACGGGTGTCTCACCCTCTGATGTTACCATCGAAGCCATAACTCCACTGCTTGAAAAGGAGCTTACTGGGTTTGCGGTGGCATTCCACATGCTGAGCTACCGAGCTATTGGGTCAGCCTCCATCTTAAGCAGAGCTAAGGCTGGGCTGCTGCATAGGACAGCGATATTCTGCCTACCTGGATCCCCTCAGGCAGTAGAGCTCGCACTGAGCGAGCTAATCCTAAGTGAGCTGCCGCATATACTGCTCCATGTAAGGGAGAAGCATGTGGAAGGTCAGTAGAGAGTGGGTTCCCTACCAGGAGGCGCTCTCAGTGGTTCTTAGTAGAATAAGAGAAGTCAGCTGCGAAGAGGTCGATGTAACAGAGTGTGTTGGGAGGTTTCTGTGCAAAGACCTTGTCAGCGTGGTGGACTCTCCGCCATTTGACAGAGCTGCAATGGATGGATATGCTGTAGTAGCTGAGGATACATATGGTGCTAGAGAAGACAAGCCTGTAAGGCTCAAGCTTGTGGGCGAGGTCTATGCTGGGTCAGCTGATAAGCTTAGGGTAGCTAAGGGCGAGGCTGTAGCAATTGCAACTGGAGCAGTGCTCCCTCAAGGAGCTACAGCGGTTGTTAGGTGCGAGGATGCAAGAGAGAAAGGAAAGCTTGTTGAGGTGCTTAAGCCAGCTTACGCTGGCCAGCACGTCTCAAGAAGAGGAGAAGACATCAGGTCTGGAGAAACCCTGCTCAGGAGAGGGAGTAGGGTTAGAAGCATAGATCTGGCGGCGATAATATCCTCAGGAGTCTCTAAGGTTGCAGTGTACAGGAAGCCTAGAGTAAGCATTGTGGCTGTTGGTGACGAGGTTATCCCAGCTGGTACAGACCTGAAGCTGGGTGAAATATGGGACTCAAACAGCCCGATGATAAAGTGGATGTGCACCCAGTTAGGGAGTGTTGGTAAGCTGGTAGCTCGAGTAGGAGATGACCCAGAGGAGATAAGGCAGGCGATAGCTAATGGAGCTAAAGCAGGCGACTTAGTGGTGCTGATTGGGGGAAGCTCTGTCGGGAAGAGAGACCTTGTCCCGGATATAATATCCTCTGTGGGAGAGCTCCTCTTTAGTGGTGTAGCTATCTCCCCAGGTGGGCCAGTATCCTTTGGTTTAGCTTATGGTAAGCCTGTATTCTCTCTTCCAGGGTTTCCAGTCGGGGCGTTTACTGCATTTGAGGCCTTAGTTGCGCCAGCTATACTTAAGATGGTCGGATACAGCGGTGAATTCAGGCCAGTAGTCTATTGCAAGCTGAGGAGAGCTGTAAGAGGACGAGATGGAAGGAGGACATATGTTAGGGTGAAAGTAGTAGAAGGAGAAGGCATGCCGGAAGCTGAACCGATAATGGCTGGGGGAAGCGGGCTGACAGCGACTCTACTAAGAGCAGATGGATATGTCGTGGTGGAAGAGGATGTTGAAGGGTTTTCAAGCGGGGAGGTAGTTCCAGTTAGGCTGCTATGCACTATATGGGGATAGCTATGCCTAGAGAACTGTTTCTCAAGCTAACCCCGCTTGCTGAAGCCCTTAGCAAGCTCAAGACAGCTGTTAGACCCATTGGGGTAGAGGAAGTCAGCTTGGAGGGGGCTCTTGGGAGGGTTGCAGCAGTAGACTTAACTGCCCATGTGCCTTATCCACCATTCAGCTTCTCAGAGGTAGACGGATACGCTGTAGTAGCTGAGGACACATATAGTGCCAGAGAGGACTCTCCCATAGCGCTCAGGCTCGCAGGAGAGATTCTTGCTGGAAGCAAGGAGACACATAGAGTGGAGAAGGGGAGCTGCGTAAGGATTGCAACGGGAGCAGCAATACCGGAGGGGTGCTCAGCTGTAGTCCCACTTGAGTACACTGAGCTGAAAGATGGTAGAGTACTTGTGTATAAGAGTGTGGCTCCAGGAGAGAACATAGCGCAACTAGGAGGAGACATCCAGAAGGGAAAGGTTGTGGTTAAGAGGGGAGCTAGGATTAGGCCCTGGGACATAGTTCTGCTTGCTACAGCTGGATACAGGAGCATTCCAGTGTACAGAAGGCCGTCCATCAGCGTAATAGCAAGTGGAAGCGAGCTTAGGCCTACCGGAGCTTCCCTCGGTGAAGGGGAGATGTATGACGCCAACTCACCATTCCTGATAGCTGAACTCAGGTCTAGGGGGTATGAGGTCAAAGGATATGGCATTGTAAGTGATACCCTTGGTGAGCTCAGCGAGGCAATGGCTCAAGCAGCTTCAGAGAGTAACTTGATCCTGGTGACAGGAGGCAGCTCAAAGGGGGTTGGAGACCTTGTCCCTAAGGCAATTGAGAGCATAGGAGGAGAAATCTTGGTTCATGGGATCAGGTCAAAGCCCGGAAAGCCTACAGCCATAGGTAAGATCAGGGGGACTTTAGTGCTAGGGCTTCCAGGGTACCCTGTATCTTGTGTAGTTATGTTCTACATGCTTGTAGTCCCTGTACTGGGGATGATGGAGGGGGAGGTAGTCGGATATAAGACAGCCAAAGCTCTGCTTTCGAGAGATGCCAGCTTAACACTCGGCAGAGAGAACTTCATACCAGTGAAGCTAGAGGGAGGCGACAAGCTCATAGCGCATCCACTTAGGATGAAGACATCGAGGCTATCTCAGCTACTAGACATGGAGACCTTAGCAGTAGCTAGTGGGAGGAAGGTCATAGCAGCTAAAGGAGAGAAGGTAGAGGTGCTGCTCTCAGTTGGAAGGTACTGGCTTAAATAGGAGCTACTGACTAGTAATGGGGGGTTGTATGGGGAAGCGTATTTGCTAAGCTTAGGATGCCTCCATCAGCTCAAGCTGTTCTAGACACGCTTAGCAGAGGAGAACTGCTTTCTCAAAGGGATATATCTAGGGAAACAGGGCTTCCACCTAGGACTGTCAGATATGCTCTAAAGAGGCTTCTTGAGGCTGGGATGGTAGTGGAGTTCAGGAAGGTAAGCGATCTGAGAGTTAAGCTCTATGCTATAGCAGATGGGAGGAGGGCATGTGAAGGATATAATAGGCGGTGAGGTGTAGGCTATGTGGGCGAAACGTATTTTAAGAGCTATAGACAGGTTTTAGTAGCCCGGGTGGCCGAGTGGTAAAGGCGGCGGGCTGCAGCTCAGAGCTGGAACCCGCTTATTGTGGGTTCAAATCCCACCCCGGGCTTTAGTGGAGAGGTTGTCTGAGAAGTTGGAGGGAGAGGAGCCCCCACAAGCTAAGTACAGCAGCGGGGCAAGCAAGGTACCTCGTGTTACTAGGGTGCCTAGGCAGATAACTGTGTATAGGAAAGGTGCACTGGGTACTCTGCGTAAGAAAGCCGGCCTAGAAAGGGGAGTGAAGGCGAGGATTGAGACCGGGGTCCACACGGTGTTCGGCTATACGGTAGCAAGAGACCTCCGCTTCATCAAGAGCTACCTGGAGATAGCTGGAGTGAAGGAGATAGCTAGGAGGTACTTTGTCATAAACGCCTTTGATGGAGTACTCACGATACTCGGTGTCATATTGGGATCCTATGCGATATCAGTAAAGAATCCCAGCATAATAGTGAGTGCCGGCCTCGGTGGCTGTATTGCAATGGGGCTATCTGGGTTCGTAGGAACCCTGCTAGCGGAGCAGGCAGAGCAGCAGCAGAGGATAAGGACGCTGGAGATCGCTATGGGAGGAGTAGACTTGTCAAACTCTCTGGTAGATAAAGTCGGAACATACGCCTCTGTGGTCGTAGCACTCATAGATGGAACTGCACCCATGATAGCATCTATACCACCTATTCTCCCATTCTACATGTCAATGAGAGGAGGATTCAGTATAGCAAAGGCTTACCTTACTTCCATTCCAGCAGCCATATCAGAGCTTATCATGCTAGGCATACTCTTAGGGCATGTATCTAGAGGTAGTAAGGTGAAGTATGGGCTAATAACAGGGGGAGCAGGGGTTCTGCTTTCGGCACTATTACTTCTCCTAGGAGTAGGCTAAAGCTCAACGACCTCAGCTTGCATAGTTAGGGAGTCTAACACGACGACTGTGGATCTTCCAGTTAAGTAGCCACAGACCTCACCTGGGTTTATGAGCATGCTGCGGTCAGCTAGTCTTCTAATGCTTAGGCTGTGGGTGTGGCCTGATATAATGAGGTTAAAGCCTGCTCTGGCTAGCTTCTCAGCTAGTTCATCGGGTATGTGGTGCGCCATATAGATGCTTAGACCTCCGACCGTGCCATGCATCACCCAGCCATGAAAGGTGGCCATGTCACCGAACAGCCTGATTAAAGTGAGCTTATCTCCATCGTTATTCCCCCAGACGAAATGTACCTTGCACCTTAGCTCACGGAAGGCTCTCACTGTGAATGGAGACACTATGTCGCCAGCATGAAGGACTGCAGCTACACCCCTATGATTCAGCACCCTAACAGCCTTGGATATCTTCTCCAGGCGGTCATGTGAGTCTGACATTATCCCAATCAGCATACATGCTAGTAGCCCCCAGCTTTTATAACCGTAGGTATGCTCCACCTTGATGCGGGTAGGTTTCGGGATTTATCACCCGATGCTCACAGTAAGTGGGTTGATGAACGCTATACAGCAGTATTTAGGTCTAGATATCGATGAAAGGATAGAGAAAGCCTTTAAAGAGCTTGAATCAGACTTTATAGTGCTGCATTGGCCACACAACCAGCTAGAGCAGCTTCTTGAAACCTGTAGGAGGTGGTGCGGTAAGGAGCTTGTAGTGAGGCTTATGGGAGAAGTTGAACCGAGTTTCATGAAAAAGCTATCTGAAATAGCTCTTACAGTAGCTCCCAGCCAGATTCTAAGGCTCAGCCCGGAAGTATATTTAGACAGGAAGCAGGAAGTGTACTACATCGAGGTTCTGAGCAGTATCGACATTGAGCAGCTTAAGAGGATTCTTGCTATTCCTGCAGAGAGGATCATACTCGACTTAAGAGGGCTTCACCAGAATTGGAGGGGCAGAGAAGGTAGGTTCATGCTGCCAGTGTTAGAAGCTGCAGTTGGAGGCTATTTCCTCTATGATGAGGTAGATGTGGTTTTCTATCATCCTCTTGCACATGCATCCATCAGGTTGCTTAAGGAAGGAAAGACTGCTGGCAGGAACCTGAGTGATTACGCTAAGTTGATAGCTGAGGCTAGGGAGTAATGCGAGTGATAGCGGTATCTACATGTGATGTGATGGACCCCCTAGAGACGAGATACAAGCTTATTAGAGCTAAGCTGGCGGGGGTCACAACCAATATGCTTGGAGTGGCTCTTAAGGTGCTCACTGAGAGACGTGAGATGTACATAGAGCACCTTAAGGAGGGCATGAAACACGCTGGCATGGCATTAGTACTTACAGAGAGTATAGAGGCTGCAGAGAACTGCATCGAGGCAGCCAGAGGCTGGAGGGGAGCTTTGGTCGTCTGTGGAGTAGCTGCTAGCTCAGCTAGGAGGCTGAGTGCTAGGGCTAAAGACCTAAACTTGTACATTACTGCAGCAGGAGATACATTGCAAGAGATTATAGAGAAGGCTAGCGCAATACAAGCAGCAGGTGTGAAGCCTGCTATAGCAGCAGAAAGCCAGAGCCCTATGAAAGTCGCTGCCTTACTGAGGGAAGTTGGCAACAGAGATTTAGGGCTGAGAATCTCGTTTCCGGGCGCATGTGTGAAGGATACTGCAAGTGAGTATGACATGGTGAGGCAAGCAGCCTTAGCCATGCTTTACTTGAGGTATGGAGCAGATGTTGTTGTCATCGAAGCTAACTTTAAGTGGGCTATTCAGCCCATAGCTAGGCTGATATGTAAGTAGCTATATTAGCAGGTGAGGAAAGTGAGGTGCTTCATAGCGGTTGATATTACGGATAAAGCAGTTATCAGGGAGATAGAAGCTCTCCAAAGTGAGATAGCAGCTTCAGGGGCATCTGTTAAGATGGTTGAGAAGGAGAATCTGCACATTACGCTGCTATTCCTAGGAGAGATACATGAGCTTGCCGTCGATGAGGCAAAGAGAACCCTCATGGAAATGGAGTTTGAGCCATTTGAGATGGAGCTAAGAGGAGTAGGAGCTTTTCCGAGCGTATCTAGTCCAAGAGTTGTCTGGATTGATGTGGTAAGCGGAAGAGAGGAGCTCATTGAAATAAACAAATATCTTATTAGTAAGCTCAGAAAGTACGTGAGAGACAAAAGGGAGTTCATACCACACCTCACAGTATGCAGAGTGAAAAGGAAAACAGTTAAGCTCTCTGAGCTATGTAACAGGAACAAGGAGAGAAGCTTTGGAGTACAGTATGTTGACCAAGTTAAGCTTAAGGAAAGCAAGTTAACCTATAAAGGCCCAATATATAGCGATCTGTTCGTTAAGAGATTGTAAAGAGGAGAAAAGCTTAATCATGCAGTAAAATACAAGATATTTAGCTGTTATCAGGATAAAGCTAAGCGCACATTCAATTATCCAGCTGAAATATACAGTCCAGCTGATGAGCCGCTATCATGTTAGAGGAAGCACAGGTCACAATAGTTATAAGGTGTTAGTGACATAGCTTAAGCTAGAGTGGATAGGAGAAGGTGTCAATTTTGGGTGAAGAGGGTAAGATACTGATAGAAACTCAGATAGTGGATATATTAAAGAGGCTAAGCAGGCTGGAGTCTAAAGTTGAGAAAATAGAGGAGAAAATAGAGGATATTGCTAAACTTGAGGCCCCACCCGCAAGAAAAGTTGCTAAGAGAAGAAAAAGAAGGAGGAGAAGGGTGAAGCCTATAATCCCTAGCTTCACTGAAGAACAGAAGAAGGAAATAGAAGAAAAACTAGCTGAACTTGATGGAAGAACATCTCAGCATGTGGCAAATATTCTTAACGTATCCAGAAAAGTAGCCAATGCTATACTTGTAAAGCTAAAGGAGGAGGGTAAAGTAGACCTTGAGAGAGTAGGAGGGTACTATAGGATAAAAGTGGTGGAGAGGAAGGGCAGCTAGAGCGCCATGCTGAGGTACAAGTACATAGGGCTAACGGGACAACTTGCTGCAGGCAAGGATCTATGCGCAAAGATACTAGAAGAGACATTCAACATGAAAGTAGTCACTATGAGCGAAATCATAGCCAGAGAGCTGGATAGAGCTGGATTAGAAGCAACTAGGGAAAACCTCAGGAGGTATGGCCTTTACCTCAGGGTTATAGATGGCCCAGATGCTGTAATGAGGAGAGCCATAAGGGCAGTTAGAGAGTCTGAAAGGAGAGGAGAGAAGTACAGTGGATACGTCATAAATGGGCTCCGTAACATAGAGGAGGCACTATGCTTCTGGAGAGAGTTCGGGGAAAAAGGGCTTATAGTTGGGGTAGTAGCTAGCAGAGACATTAGATTCAGGAGAATAAAGCTAAGGAGGGGGATCAAAGACACAGGAGTAGATAGCTTTACGGACTTCTTCAAGAGCGATATAGAAGAGCTAACAAAGTTCCATCTTGGAGATGTCATTGCAGCAGCAGACATCTTGATAGTAAATGATGGGACTTTAGAGGAGCTGAAGGAGAAGCTGATAATGGCTATATCCTTGAGAGAGTGCTTGCAACAAGCTTTGTGACAGTAGCCCTGCTGACCTCGGACCTTATCGTGTCCGTTGCTATGACTTCATCAGATGCGGCTACCAACTTTGGTAATGCCTCTCCAATCAGTACAGGGTGAATGAAGCACAGAGATATTCTGCTAGCCCCTCTAGAGCGAGCATAGCTTGCAGCCCTCACCAGGGTACCTCCTGTAGATGCTATATCATCTACTATAATCACTTCAAGCCCGCTGAGATCCTCTCCAGGAGCGGTTATAGAGATCTCGCCAGTTACTAGGTCTCTAGTCTTCTTGATGTACATCGCTCTTGCCGCATTTATCTCCATTCTTACCTCCTCAGCCCACCTTAGAGACTTTTCATCCGGCGCTATGACCACAGCATTGCTATAGCTGCGGCCCATACTCTTTAGATACTCTGCTAGCGGCTTAAAGCCATCCAAGTCTATCGCTGGCACTGAGAAGTAGTCTTGAAGGGGGGTTTCAGTCCCCATGACATGAGATGAGACCGTTACGATGCAGTCCACTCCAGATGCCTCTAATAGCTGAGCTACATACCTGAGTGAAACAGGCTCTCCAGGGAGGAACCTCTTATCCTGCCTGCAGTATGGGAGGTATGGTATTACAGCTATAACCTCACTAACGCCATGTTCTTTGAGGTTCATAGCCGTCAAGTAGTACAGCATGAGATATCTTGATGGGGCTATTCTTCCGCTTTCAGCTCTGAAAACAAGCACTACAGATGCTCCCTTGAGGCCTTCTGGGTTCTGTATCCTGGGGCATACCTCTGAGTCGGGGAATAACCTGATTTTCACCCATTTAGCTTCGACCCCACAGAGACGCGATAAGTTTTCGGTAAACTGATCTGATTCAGCTCCAAGGATGTAATCAACCATGCTGATCACTGCGACCTGGAGGCATAGACTAACTTTAAAAAGCTCATGGCAGACCAGGTTGACTAGGGGGTTTTGTGAGGGGGCAGAAAATCCAACTCCAGTAGCATGCTAGTGCAACTCTTACGCAAGTCTAGGAAGCCAGCGCGGCCGTTACCCCCAGCTGTGAGGTGGTTAATTTGAGTAGATTAGATAGGATGAGGTTTTATAGCCCGCATGCTGTAGAGGAGGAAGCTCAGAGGATTTGGAGCAGACTCGAAGTGTACGAGAAGCTCAGGAAGAGGGAAGGCAGAAAATTTTACTTCCTAGATGGGCCTCCATACCCATCTAGTGGGTCTCCACATCCAGGTACTGCATGGAACAAGGTGTTAAAAGACAGCATAATAAGGTACATGAGAGCTAGAGGATATCTGGTGAGGGACCAGCCTGGCTGGGATTGCCATGGGCTTCCCATAGAGGTTGCTGTTGAGAAGAAGCTCGGATTCAAGACAAAGAAGGATATCAGAGACTTTGGGATAGATAGGTTCATCGATGAGTGTTGGAAGATGGTTTCTGAGAATGTTAAAAGTATGACAGCTCAGTTCAAGATGCTAGGAGTCTCTATGAACTGGGAAAAGCCATACATGACGCTGAATGACAGCTTCATAGAATCAGAGTGGTACGCCGTAAAGAGAGCTGCTGAGCAAGGGCTGTTAGAAGAGGGCATGAAAGTCGTGCACTGGTGTCCACGCTGTGAAACAGCGCTAGCAGAGCATGAGGTCTCAGAGTACAGGTACAAGAGAGATTACTCTATCTATGTTAAGTTCCCAGTAGTAGGTAGGGAAAGAGAGTACATAGTGATTTGGACGACTACGCCCTGGACTCTTCCAGCTAACGTAGCTGTGATGGTGCACCCAGATGAGGTTTATGTCAGAACTAGGTACATGAACAGCACTCTAATACTCGCAAAAAAGAGGCTGGATGCAATAGAGCAGGAGCTTGGAGCCACGTTGGAGGTTATCGAGGAGCTTCCTGGAAGGAGTTTAGAGGGCTTAGAGTACAGGCCGCCACTACTTGATGAGGTAGACGCCCAGAAGGAGATAACAGGCGCCTACAAGGTGGTACTTAGCAGAGAGTACGTAACCATGGAAGAAGGCAGTGGCTGCGTGCATAGCGCACCAGGGCATGGAGAGGAGGACTTTGAGGTAGCTCACCTCAAGTATGGGATGCCGGTGCTTATGCTGGTTGATGATAGAGGGTTTTTCACAGAAAAGGCGGGAAAATACGCTGGAAAGAGCATATGGGATGCATCACATGAGATAGTGAAAGACTTAGAGGAGAGGGGGCTGCTGCTAGCTAGTGGATCCATAGTACACAGGTACCCGATATGCTGGAGGTGCAAGAGCGACCTGATTTTGAGAGCTACGAAGCAATGGTACATAAAGATGACTAAAATCGCTGAGAGGCTCAAGAAAGCTGGTGAAGTTGTCAAGTGGGTTCCAAGGTGGGGATGGGATAAGAGCATGCTAAGCATGCTAGAGGACATTAGAGACTGGGTTATATCAAGACAGAGGTTCTGGGGGACGCCGCTACCAATCTGGAGGTGTAGCAGCTGCAGATACTGGGAGGTCGTTGGGTCTAAGAGGGAACTTGAGAAGAAGGTAGGAGGAAAGCTTAAGCTGCCTAGTTTACATAGGCCATGGGTGGATACCGTTGTATACAGGTGTCCAAAATGCGGTGGAGAAATGAAGAGAGTACCAGATGTTCTAGATGTGTGGTTTGACTCGGGAGCAGCTTCATTTGCATCCCTAGGCTACCCAGAGGAGAAAAGCGAGTTCGAAAAGTGGTGGCCTGTCGACTTAGTCATAGAGGGACATGACCAGTTTAGAGGCTGGTTCTACTCCCTGCTCAGAGTGTCAGTGATAATGTTCGGGCAGCCACCATATCGTGCTGTCCTAGCACACGGATTTATGCTCGATGAAAAAGGCAGAGAGATGCATAAATCGCTTGGCAACTTCGTTGAGGTCTCCGAGATAGTGAGAAGAAGTGGAAGAGATCCGTTTAGGCTCTTTGTGCTCCAGAATACAACATGGAGTAATCTCAAGTTCATATGGAAGGAGCTAGAAGAAGCTAAGAGAAACCTTAACGTAATATGGAACATATATACATTCCTGCTGACAGCCATAGAGGCACTTAAAGACAGGATTTCGGTAGAGAAGCTTGCTGAGGAAGCTAAGCCAATCAAAAGCGAGGATAGATGGCTGCTTTCCAGGCTTAACAGCGTGATTTCAAGCGCCACAGAAAGTATGGATGAATATCAAGTCCATAACGCGCTCAGACAGCTCATTAACTTTGCAGTGGAAGATGTAAGCCACTTCTACATAAGGGTCATCAGAAGGAGGATATGGGGGGAGGAAGATGACATGGTTACAGCCCTTAAGCTGCTTTACAGAGTGCTTAAAGACTTAGCAGTGATGCTAGCGCCATTTGTGCCACACTTCGCTGAGATATCATATCAGAGAATAGTTAGGAAGGTTGAAGGAGATGGCATGAGAAGTGTGTGCCTTGAAGCATGGCCTACACCTGGAGACTACAGAGACCCAGAGCTTGAAAGACAAGTTGAGGTGTGTAGGGAAGTGATTGCGGCTGCTGCAGCGGCGAGAATGGAAGCTAAGCTAAAGCTGAGACAGCCTGTTGGAGAAGTTATCGTAGTTAGCGAGAGCAAAGAGGTCAGAGATGCGCTTGAAAAGCTAAGGAGTATAGTGGAAAGGGAGGTGAATTGCTTTACGATGCGGATACTAGAAGAGCCTCCAATAATCGTGGGTACAGACTATGCTGTAGCAGAATTCTCACAAGGGAAAGTATATGTTAAGACTAGGCTAGAGAGGAGAGAGATAGAGGAAGGACTCTTCAGGGAAACCGTGAGAAGGCTTCAAAGCATGAGAAAAAGCATGGGGCTTAGGCGTGGAGTTGAAAGCATAAAGGTAGCTGTATGGAGCGATGATGAAGATTACCTTAAGGTCGTAGAAGCTAGATCAGAGGAGCTTATGAAACTAGTGAATGCGGTATCAGTTAGCATAAAGGAGCCGGAAAAAGGCTTCAAGAGAGCCTCATTCGAGTACCTAGGTAGGAAGATAGTAATTGGAGTACAGGAGGTGTGAGCCCCAGAAGCAACCAACATAAGCCCGCTCTCCCACACCTCCCGCTTTATCTCTAGTATTATGCACTAGCTACCACTGAAGGCACTGTAGTGACAGCTTTCTTGGCTAGTACGAGAACTAAGACAGTAGATAGCGATACGATAGCAAACAGGACTACATGTATGGCTAAGACTTTGAGCCGATTTGCTGACACCTCTCTCACCGAAGCCCTAGGTTTAGCTTGAGGAGCTAGACCTGGAGCATGTTTCGGCTGCAGAGTGTTATTGGCTGAGCTCTCAGCGAACTCGGTTAGCTCCTTACCCCCCCTCTCGGCAGCAGGCTGTAGAGGAACTTGCTGTAAAGGAGAAACTATCAGCCCAGCTATAATGGGGGTTAGCACACTGGCAACCAATATTGCTAGTGCTATTTCCTTAATACCCAAGAAGAATGGCGTGTAAACTCTTGACCTAGTTATGCGTATATTTGGTGAAAGCAGTATCAGCATAGATGGGAATTTCAGCCTGTATAGCTTTTTTCTCCCTCTTTCACCAGCTATGGATCTTGTTTTCTCAACTAGGCCGGCTTCGACCATCTTTTCTATGTGAAATGATACTGTGGATAGCGGTAGTTTTTCAGCCTTAGAGATCTCAGATGGACTCGTCTCCCTTATGAGCTGCTTGAGGATCCTTCTGGCAGTTGGGTTCGAGAGCACTTGAGCTATATTTGTTAACTCAGGGTCATCTATTGTCTTCACTAGAACTCTATCTTCTATTGACATGTTTTATGTCTTGTAGTGGAGGCTTATAAGCTGAGTGAAAAGGTTCAGCATACTCTGTAGTTAATGGTGTAGCAAGTTAGAGCTGGCTGAGCTCGCTTATGATTTTCATGCACTCCTCTCTTACATCTGCCTCCTCTATTTCATCGCAGCGGACTATTATCTCCCCAGACTCTATGTCCTGCTTGACTAGCCCTCTGATTACTACCTCTCTGCCGAGCAGCTGTCTTCCTGAAAGTTCTACTGGGAATGCATCTGGGGGAAGCCCGTATTCCTCCAGCTTGCTCAGTATCTCGCTTTTAGACAGGCCAATTAGCCTTTCCACCTGCTCCCTATAGAGCAGAACCCTTGCTCTTCCTGTCCCATCGTCTATTACTATGGGGAGAACTAGAAGGATGTCAGAGTCCTCTCTTAGACCGCATATCTGGCATCTAAGCTTACCATATTCTAGGGTCAGCTTCTGCCCGCAGTTTGTGCATAGGTGTATTATGCTTACTGAGTCTGATGCCTTGATTATAGTCCCTCTAATTTGATAGAAACCTTCAGCTAGCTGTGATATCATTCTCATTGGGTACTTGAGCTGTATAGCTTTCTCTAGTATGCTCTGAGGTATTGGAGACAGTTCTTCTGATATAAGCTCAATGCTGCTAGAGTCACCCAGCTGGAGGTACACCCCCCTAGAGTCTTCTCTAGTGTATGCGTTTACAATTCTTATAGTTGAAGAAGGAGGTACCAGCTGTATTTTCTTAGCGTTTTCACCCCATACTACTACGCGGATCATACCAGTATCATCCTCTACTATCATGTCTCCAACGTAGGAGAGTGACCCATCAGACCTTCGGAAGGTTCTCGTGCTGAATGCGTGTATTAGTCTGCAAGTCAGATTTACTCCTATTAAGCCAGGTGTAAGGTCTGCTATCTTGTAGTCTCTTGAGATTTGAGCTGCAGCCACCCCCTCTTCCCTGCCTATTACGACTATGCTCGATCTTGAACCTAGGTGTAGCTCCTTACCCCCATCTATCGCCTGCTTTACCTTTACACCAAGCAGCTTTACGACGTCTCCTGGAGACAGGCCTTCTAGAAACCTAGTTGAGGAGTCCCAGAATACGGCTCTCACAGTTTCGCCTGCATCTCCGACTATGGCCCATCCTACTCTCCCGGTTCGGCCATCTGGCCTTGTAAACTCTCTCGGTGGGAATATTGAGAGAATCACTGCTTGTGTGTCGACATCAACCATACCTTCTTCGAGGTCAGATAGTGGATAGAAGTTTTCATCCGGCCT
>QMWA01000007.1 GCA_003661385.1 Thermoproteota archaeon
AGTAGTCAAGGTGAGAGCACAGGTGCACTTCGCAGAGCTCTCTGCGCACGCTGACCAGAAGCAGATCCTCCAGTTTACATCCAGGCTTAAGGGCGTAAAGAGGGCTGTCATCGTGCATGGTGAACTGGAGAAATCTATGCAGCTAGCTAGGAAGCTTGAAAAGCTCAGGGGGTATAGCGTACACGTCCCCAAAGTAGGTGATGTCATCAAGGTGTAGCAGTTGCTGCTAGCTGCAGTTGGAGACATCCACGCACCAAAGTACCTCTCCATGTTCGAGGAAGCTGTATCTAGACTAGGTGAAAAGCCTGACATGCTAGCCCTGCTCGGAGACCTGATATACAGAGGACAATACCAGTGGCTCAAGAGGGTAGTCGAGGTAGCTGAGACCATAGGCTGCCCGATGATAGCTGTCCCTGGAAACGAGGAGTTCTCTGAGCGTAGGTTCTCCAGTGAGATGGCAGATCATGCAATTGTACTGAATGACACTCTAGTCACTGTGAGAGCTCACGGCATAGAGCTCTGCATAGTCGGGACCAAGGGCTCTCTAGACAAGCCAACAAGCTGGCAAGCCAGGAATATACCAGGCATAGCTGAGAGGTACAGGAGGAGAGCTACCCTGGTCTGTGAGCTAGCTAAGGCCTCTAGAGCACAGGTGAAGGTCTTGCTATCCCACTATGCTCCAACCTACAGGACGATGAGGGGAGAGCCCCCCTCAATATACCCCCAGCTCGGCTCCAGAATGCTAGAGAACTGCCTTAAGGCTGGTGTATTCGATGCTGCTATACATGCGCACGTGCACCGTGGCAAGCCTAGTGCTCAGGTAGGCTCCTGCCCAGTCTATAATGTCAGTCTTCCATGCACTAGGGAGGTTTCACTGATAGAGCTCAAGCCAGCAATGAGGAAAGCCGGGTTAGAGCTCTTCATAGGCTAGCTGGCTAAAGCAGAGTCCTCTGTGAGGGATGATGACGGAAAGCTTATAAGCCAAGTGCATTAGGCAGCCTAGATTCACATGTCTTCAGAGTCAAAACTCCTATACAAGACTAAGAGCCTATGCCCAGAGTGCCTTAAGCTTATCGATGCAGCAGTGGTTGAGCGAGATGGGAAAGTCTACATAGAAAAGACATGCGACGAGCACGGCTTCTTCTCCCACATATACTGGAGTGATGCTGAGATGTTCAAGAGAGTCGAGAAGTACGCTAGAGACGGCAGTGGTGTGGAGAACCCAGCTATAAAGAAGATGAGTAAGGGCTGCCCATTCGACTGCGGCTTATGCCCAATTCATAAGTCGCACACTGCACTGGGGATAGTAGATGTGACAAACCGATGTAACCTCAGATGCCCCGTGTGCTTCGATGCAGCATTCGCTACAGGATACGTGTACGAGCCTACACTAGAGCAGATCAAGTACCTCTTCAGCATACTAAGGTCAAACAAGCCAGTACCATGCCCAGCTGTCCAGATAACTGGGGGTGAGCCTACAGTCAGAGAAGACCTCCTTGACATCATTAAGGCTGCTAAGGAAGCAGGCTTCGCTCACATCGAGCTCAACACCAACGGCCTAAAGCTAGCTGAAAGCCTAGAGTACACAATGAAGATAGCTGAGGCAGGCTGCACCACTGTCTATCTGTCGTTTGAGGGCTTCAGCGACAAGGCTTACGAGCACAAGGGCAGGAACCTCCTGAAAGAGAAGCTGAAAGCTATAGAGAACTGCAGAAAGGCGAAGATAAACGTTGTCCTCGTGCCAACTCTGGTCAAAGAGATAAATGATGGGGAAATTGGAAGAATCATAGAGTTCGCAGTGGAGAACATAGATGTGATCCGCTGCGTCAACTTCCAGCCAATATCCTTTGTAGGAAGGTGTGAGCTCGAGGAGATAGAGAGGCATAGGATTACCATCCCAGAAGCTATAGAGAAGATAGAGGAGCAGACCAATGGGAGGATAAAAAAGGAGGACTTCTATCCAGTACCAACTGTAGTAGACATAGCTAGGTTCATAGGCTTGCTTGAAGGGAGCCCTAAAGTCGAGTTTACAACAAATGTCCACTGCGGGATGGCAACCTACCTCTACGTCAGCAGGGATGGAAGCTACAAGCCCATTCCAAGGTTCATTAACGTAGATAGGTTCTTAGATGGGCTTAGGGAGGCTTCAGAGATCCTCAAGAGGAGAGGCTTCTTAGCTAAAACCAGAGCTCGGCTGAAAGCTCTATCAGCGCTCAGAAACTCTGTAATCAAAGAGGAGCTTCCACCAGAGTTGGATGTCCTGAACCTGCTCAAGCAGGTACTGATCAGAAGAGACTATTCAGCTTTAGCGGAGTTTCACATGGGCAGAGTGCTCATGATAGGGATGATGCACTTCCAGGACTCATTTAACGTTGACTTAGAGAGGCTAAAGAGGTGTGCAATCCACTATCCAACTTTAGATGGCAGGCTCATCCCCTTCTGTGCGATGAACATGACAGACAGGCATGGTAGATCCCTCTACAGGAAGCAGATTGAGACAAAGTACTCCATTCCAATCGAGGAGTGGAGGAAGCTCAGAGGAGCTAGCGCCTAGCAACCACCTGAGCTATCGCATATGTAGCTTTCCTCTTAACTATTTTGACTCTAACCCTCTCTCCAGGCTCAGAGCCATTCACATAGACAACCAGCTCACCTACCCTAGCAATCCCCTGTCCTCTGTCGTTTACATCTGTTATCGTGACCTCAATCTCATCTCCCACATCAATATCCTCATCCCTCTCTCCAACAAATCTTGCATAATCCTGCTCAGCGAGCATGTAGTTAACGTACTTCCTGAGCCTCCTCCTATCCTTAGGCTTAGCTACAAGCTCTCTCGGCTTCCTTCTAGGCAAGCTCTCTACCACGCTATACTTGTAGTCAGTTAAAAGCGTTTCTGACAACTGACACCAACATGATGTCATTTACATTTGTTAAGGTAGGTCCAGTGAATACAAGCCCTCCCACCCTAGAGAAGAAACCGTAGCTATCATTCCTGTCAAGAGCCTCCTGAGGGTCTATTCCCATTAACATTCCTCTCTCAGCTGTGTTGCCATACGCTATGGCTCCAGCTGCATCGGTATCTCCATCAACCCCGTCAGTTCCAATAGAGCACACGACAACCCCTACCTCTCCCCTGATCTTAAGGGATGCTGCCAGCGTGAGCTCTTGGTTTCTTCCTCCTCTGCCCTCCCCTTTCACGGTGACTGTTGTCTCCCCACCTGCAACGACTAGCACAGGGGGCTCAGCTGGAACCTTACTGTGAGCTGCTGCTCTCCCTATGGACGCCAGCACCTTACCCACTTCTCTAGCCTCCCCCTCGATGTAGGATCCAAGTACAACAGCTCTAGCCCCCCTCTTCTCTGCTACTCTGGCTGCAGTCTCAAGTGCACTAGCATTATTGCACACTATGATGTTCTTCACCTTCCTAAATAAAGGGTCTCCTGGCTTTGGCGTCTCGGGTATAGCCCCACTAGCTCCAGCCTCCAGCATTCTCCTTACCCGGCTGCTAACCTTATTGAGGAGCCTGTATCTCTCAAGCACCTCTAATGCATCTCTGAATGTGGTTCCATCGGGTGCCGTAGGCCCTGACGCGATCGTGTCAAGTCTATCTCCGACTACATCTGACACTATCATGCTGACTACAGTAGCTGGGTAGGCATACCTAGCAAGCCACCCCCCCTTCACAGCAGACAGGTGCTTTCTGACAGCATTGAGCTCACGTATATCTGCCCCAGCTTTGAGCAGCTGCCTTGTAACCTCAACTATGTCTTCAAGCTCAACTCCTTCTCTAGGAAGGGTCATTAAAGCTGATCCTCCCCCAGATACAAGGAATAGCACCAGGTCTCTTTCCCCGAGTCTCTTAAGCTGCTTGACTATGGCTTCAGCTCCCCTAACGCTTTTATCACCAGGTAGGGGGTGGCTGGCTCCCATGACTTCAACTAAGCTTGTTCTGATCCTGTCCTCAGTCCCCTCCAACACCAGCACTAAGCCTCCTGCTATCCTATCTCCGAGTATGTCCTCTAACGCAGATGCCATCAAGCCACTTGCCTTACCGCACCCAAACACCCATATCCTATCATAGCGGCTTAGGTCTATCTCGCTGCTTTCATAGACGCCTCTAACCACCAGCTTATCTTCTCTTAAGCTTATACTCCTCTTAACAACCTTATCAGGCAGCACATCCCTTATAGCCTCACTTGCAGCTGTTAAAGCCAGCTCAGCTGCCTCCCTATCCTCACTACCCTCTGCCAACCTAAGGAGTTCTTCTAGGTTTTTGATCAGGTGCTCCATTTAAAGCCCCATGATCTCTCTAATCAGCTTCTTAGCCCTCTCAGGCCCAAGCTTCTCCTCAAGCTTCCTCTTGGCCTTCTCCAGGTCATCAGCTGACTCGATGATCCCCAAGACCTCCTCCTGTAGTCCTGGAGATAGGTCTCTAAGGGCCTCTCTGAGAAGCGTTTTCCTCTTAAGCTTATGTGGAGGTGGAGCTATAGCCAAACGCATCACCTCATAAACTCATGCCCACACTTAGGGCACTTCACGTAAGAGCAGGATAGCTGGGAAGACAGGGTCGGGCATCCCCTGCAGGCAACCATCCTACTGTATGTGACGCTGAATGAGTGCCCACATGAGGGGCACACTATGATGTCATCACCTCTTATTCGCACCATCCCGCCTACATGCTAGGCCCTGCAGAATTAAAACAGTTTCTACGTCCAACAGGCTCTGATGCACGGTATGCCATCTCCTCCCCAAAGCCCCATAGGTGCCATGTCATGCAAGCTCCACCTCATTCCCAGGTGCTATGAGCCTCTAATAAGTAGAGGAGCCACCTACCTACATGCAGGCAGCTCTAAGGCAGCTACAGCCCCCCAACTAGCAGACTGCATCAGCACTGTGCATCAGCTGCGATTCCTATGGCTGCAAAGGCTGAAGCTGGCTAGCGTACTGCTTGGAATAAGACTTTTCAATACGAGGAGCGCATACACAGTGGGATCTCAATGTCAGAGAGGAGACGCAGGAAGCCTTGGTCAGATATCTTCGAGTTCTTTGAGCGAATAGACGAGCTCTTCGACGAGCTGATGGAAAGAAGCTTTGAGAGAGCATTTGAAAGGGAAGCTGAAGGAGTTAGAGTAGAAGGCCCCTATGTCTATGGGTTCAGCATGCGAATAGGCCCTGATGGAAAGCCTATCATACACGAGTTTGGTAACATAAGGAGGATGAGAGGCCGCCCTGTTATAGTCCCCGAGAGGGAGCCGCTAGTAGACGTGGTAGAGACCGACGAGGAGATAATAGTCACAATAGAGGTTCCTGGCGTAGAAAAGAACCAGATAAACTTAAACTGCACAGATAAAGAGCTATATGTTTCAGTTAAGCACCCTGAGAGGGGATTTGATAAGACAATAGAGCTTCCAGCTAAGGTGAGGCCTGAGGAAGCTAAAGCCTCTTACAGGAACGGCATCTTGGAAGTAAGGCTCCCACGAGCTGAGAAAAAGCCAAAGAAGCCTGGAAAGGAGATAAAAATAGAGTAGCTAGGTTAAAGCATGAAAGAGGTAAGGCTGACCGTAGCAGAAGCTAGGCACAGAGATGTCGGCAAGGGGATTGCTAGGATAGACAGGAGAGTATATGACGACTTAGGCGTCGAAACAGGGGATGTAATAGAGATAGTGGGGAAAAGAGGAAAGCGAGCAGTAGCCAGGGTCTGGCCAGGGTACCCAGAAGACGAAGGCAAGGGGATAATCAGGATAGACGGCGAGATGAGGTACAATGCTGGAGTAGGCATAGGAGACATGGTAACCGTTAGGAAGATAGATGCTACACCTGCAAAGAGGGTTGTAGTAGCTCCACCAACCAGGCTGCTGGTCTCATCAGAGCTACAGGCCTACATCAAAGACAGGATATTCGGTAAGCCCGTAGTGAAGGGCAACGTCGTCTTCGTCCAGACGTGGGGAGAAGCGCTCCCATTTTACGTGGTAAACGTGATTCCAGGCCCAGTCGGGATGGTAGATGAGGAAACTGAGGTATTACTCAGAGAAATGCCTGTGACTGAAGCAGAGCTGACAGCTCCCAGAGTAACCTACGAGGACATAGGTGGGCTAGACGACGCCATACAGAAGATAAGAGAGATAGTAGAGCTTCCTCTAAGGCATCCTGAGCTCTTCGAGCACCTGGGAATAGACCCGCCCAAGGGTGTCCTCTTATATGGTCCACCTGGCTGCGGCAAGACTCTGCTAGCTAAGGCTGTGGCAAACGAGGCTAATGCAACCTTTATACCGATTAACGGCCCAGAGATAATGAGCAAGTACTATGGTGAGTCTGAGGAGAGGCTCAGAGAGGTGTTCAAGCAGGCTAGGGAGTCTGCTCCAGCGATAATATTCATAGATGAGCTCGATGCGATAGCTCCAAAGAGGGAGGAGGTCACAGGTGAGGTTGAGAGGAGGGTAGTAGCTCAGCTCCTAACCTTAATGGACGGTATACAGGAGAGAGGCCAGATAATAGTGATAGGAGCTACCAACAGGCCTAACGCCATAGACCCAGCGCTAAGGAGGCCGGGCAGATTCGACAGAGAGATAGCGATAGGGGTACCCGACAGAAATGGCCGTAAGGAGATCCTGATGATACACACAAGAGGAATGCCTCTAGCTGACGATGTAGACTTAGACGAGCTCGCTGACCTTACACACGGGTTTGTGGGAGCAGACCTAGCTGCACTATGCAGAGAAGCTGCCATGGTAGCGTTAAGGAGATATCTCCCGCAGCTAGAGCTTGAGAAGGGCCGTATTCCCATCGATGTCCTATCCAAGATAAAGGTCACGAGACAGGACTTCCTGGAGGCCTTGAAGACCATAGAGCCATCAGCCATGAGAGAGATAATAGTAGAAATTCCAAGAGTGAGATGGGAGGACATAGGTGGTCTAGAAGATGTCAAGCAGGCTCTGAGGGAGGCTGTAGAGCTCCCCTTAAAGAGCCCTGACAAGTTCAGGAAGATAGGTGTAAGACCTCCCAAAGGGATACTGTTATTCGGCCCACCAGGCTGTGGCAAAACGCTGCTGGCCAAAGCTGTTGCAACCGAGAGTAAAGCCAACTTCATAGCAATAAGAGGACCAGAGATCATGTCCAAGTGGGTTGGTGAGTCAGAGAAGGCCATAAGAGAAGTCTTTAGGAAAGCTAGGCAGGTTGCTCCAGCAATAGTGTTCATAGACGAAATAGACTCGATAGCCCCACGCAGAGGTGCTGAAGAGGGGACAAGAGTAACTGAAAGGATTGTCAACCAGCTACTGGTTGAGATGGATGGGTTAGTGCCTCTCGAGAGAGTGGTTGTCATAGGGGCGACAAACAGGCCAGACATACTGGACCCTGCATTGCTCAGACCAGGGAGGTTCGATAGGATAATGCTAGTACCTCCACCAGACGAAGATGCTCGGCTAAAGATCCTAGAGGTTCACACCAGAGATATGCCTCTAGCTAGCGATGTAGACCTGAGAGAGCTAGCCAAGAAGACAGAAGGCTTCTCTGGAGCAGACTTAGAAGCGCTATGCATGGAAGCTGGTCTTGCAGCGATAAGAGAGGACGCTGAGAAGGTGAGTGCAAAGCACTTTGAGGAAGCCCTTAAGAAGGTGAAGCCCTCTCTCACACCAGAAGTCATAAGGTCCTATGAGAGGATGCTAGAAGCCCTAAAGAAGTCCTTTGGCCTCAGCGCGCTCACATAGCACATTGCCTTCTCGAGCGATTAACCAGCTCCACCTATAGATTCACTGAGTGCCGCTAGCCAAGGGCTTCTGCATCTGCTCTCCAGTATAATCCTCTCCCCCTCCTTAGATACCCTTATAACTGTGTGATCCAGTAGCAGCTAGGGGCCGTGGCCCAGCTTGGCCAGGGCGCCAATGTAAGCGTGAGCCTGGGGGTGCTTCAGTGGAGCGCTGGAGGTCGCGGGTTCAAGTCCCGCCGGCCCCACCTAACATACTGTGGTGTTCTATCTATTACTTTAGTTAAGAAGGCCTCTAGTCTTGTCCCCTTGAGTTCAAGTATGTTCTTCTCTGTAAAGAGCTTGTAGCCTTCCTCTATACTTCCAGCTATCCTAGATGGGACTCCGATCGACTTCATGGTGCTGCTATCGGATAGCAGCCGCTTTAAGACCTTAAGAACGTCGCTTTCTCTCTTTTTTACTACGACCCACCTGAAGTCCTGTATGAACGGCCCTTCTGCTGTGTCCTCTCTTCCAAGGTGCCTTTCTATGAACTTCATGCTTGCTTCCCTCTGCCAGACGAACGGCCCATAGTGTACCCTAGCCTCTGGTATCTGCCAGCTAGCCAGCTTAAATGCCAAAGCACCTGTGTCTACTTCATCTGTCCAGAAGCCAGATCCCAGTATCTGGGCTCCATGCTCCTCCATATATGCCCTGATCTTGCTACATGCCTTCTCAAGCTGGCTCCACTGGACATCTGGAGGGGCCTTAGGCAGCTTGAAGACTACTACAGCAATGTGCTCACTTACCTCATTAGGCAGCCTCCTTTGTGGAGGCTTGAAGAAAAGGATGCTGGGCTTTGCTAGGAACACAGAGGAGGCAGCTATGAATGCTGATAGTGCCTGCCTGCCTACTGCTGCAGCGGCGTTTCTTCTTCTATCTACTGGATCTACTACTATTATCGGGGCATCAAACACCTCTCTAGCTTCTCTCGGAGTATAATACCTCTCTATATCGATTATTATAGGAGGCTTCCATCTTGATGCTGCCCTGACAGCCTCCAGGAAGCTACCATAGTAGAGGACTAGCAGCTCCAGAAGGTACCCTGAGAAGCCTCTAGTCTTAGTTTCAGCTCCATATACTCCTATTCCTTTAGCAAAAGCTTTCATTAGCCTGATCTCGCCGCATAGCCTTGGGGTCAGCTTCTCCTTCAGGTACCTTTGGTGCAGCTGTGTCCTATCCACTGCACTTCTGAGCTGTGACGCATTTGACACTTTATAGCATGGTACAATGTCTATTTCAAAGCCCATGTGCTCTATCCTGACATATGGGTGGCTTGAGTAAAGTAGCTCGTATCTGCCCTCTGAGACCTCTATCCCAGCTTTAACCCCTACCTCCTCCAGCGTCCTCTCATCTTCACTTAGAGGAAATGCTAGGAAGATGTCTATGTCCCTGCTTCCAGAAAGCCACGTGTCTCTTGCTGTCGATCCGAGATGCATCACATCATAACTCCACCCATGCTTGTCTCTCACATCTAGTAGCTTCCTTATGATGTCTGATACAGCCCGCTCTAGGGCTTTCTTCTCCTCTGGCTTTGGAGTCACTTCCTCTAGTACAAGCTTCAGGATGCTGTCCAAGCTCACCCCTAAGACCTTATATACATCCAGGGTTTTAACATGCTGATGTCTCAAATAGTTGTAAGGGTTAGAACCCCCGTATATCCAACTGAAGACAGGGGCAAAGTAGAGAAAGCTGTGCTAAACGTCGCTAGTGGTGAGGTAAGGCACGCTGAGTCCTCCGTAATCCTGGTTGGGAGCGGTAAACATGCTCTTGAGAAGCTCTATAAGAGCTTTAGGGACAGGAGGATACTAGCTGCAGCTAGAAGGCTTCTGCTTGAAGGAAGAAGCCCTGATGGTAAGACAATATGCTTCGAGCTAAACAAGCAAGCAGCATACCATGGTGTGATAAACTTTTCGCCGATACATTCACCTCCTCTTGGTGTCATAGAGGTCGTAATTGAGTGTGATGACGCCCTTGAAGTCATAAACTGGCTTTGCCCGCCTGCTATCGCATACCAGCCTCGACAACACGACAAGCACCGGAAAAATCGATCTCGACGGTAGTGAAGTCTCTGCACGCCACAACTCTAGGGAAGTACTTCTTAGCTGCCTCTTCTGCCTCTTCTATGTCCTTGTTCCTGTACCTTGGGCTGAAGTGTGTTAGCAGTAGGAGGCCTACGCCACAGAGCTCAGCTACTTCACATGCATCCCGGTAACTGCTGTGTACACCTTCTTCAGCCAGCTTCTCGTCTCCAACTAGGTACATTGAGTCATGTATTAGCAGATTTGCTCCCTTTGCTTCTCTAACAACCCTATCACAGGGGGATGTATCTCCTGTGTAGACGACCTTCCTTCCTGGCTTAGCTTCTCCAAGAACTTCCTCTGGATGCACTACCCTCCCAGATGGCGTTCTGACAGCTTTGCCAAGTTGCAGCCTCTTCCTGAGGTGAACTGGAACACCTAGCCTGTCAGCTTTCTCGACATCAAGCCTCCCTGGCCTGGGCTTCTCCTCTACTACTATACCGAATGCTGGAACACCGTGGTTCACTGGAAAAAGCCTGACATAATGCGTGTCGAACTCGAAGACTCTCTCATCTCTGACCTCTATTACTGAGAGCTCGTAACTGGGCTTCAGCCAAGTCCATCTGCCGACCTCCTCGATTAAGCTTCTTATCCCCTCAGGGCCGACTATATACAGCGGCTTTTGTCTGTCTAGTAGTGTTAGAGTCTGAAGCAGCCCAAAGACTCCGAAGATGTGGTCTCCATGCAGGTGGGTTATGAAGATGTGGGTGAGGGGGCCTATCTTAAGCTTGCTTTTGAAGATCTGCCTCTGAGTGCAGCCTCCGCAGTCTAGCAGGTAAAGCCTCCCAGGCATCCTAACAGCTATAGCTGGCAGCCCTCTCTCTGGAGTAGGATAGGTGCCTCCTGAGCCCAGTATTGTCACTCTAATGGACATGAAAGCCAGCTGATAGCAACCTTTATATTATTAGGCTGCTCCATCCGGTCTAAGTTAGGTGCTGCCATGCGTAGTTCTTCTTCCATCTACGACTTTGCTGCCTGGACTCAGCTCATTCCTGAGTCTGAGATTAGAAGGCTCCTAAGGTACAATGTAAGGTACTACTTCGCTGGTGGGAAGCCTGGAAAGATCCCCATAGAGGCTATGGCTAAGATACTGATTGAAATAGGACAGGAGCAGCTTGGGATGCTAGAGGAGGGGAGGTACGAGGAAGCCTTGGAGCAGTACAACTACGGCCCAACTGAGGGCATACCTGCTCTCAGAGAGGTCTTAGCTAAGAGGATGAAGGAGAAAGATGGGATAGAAGTAGATCCAGGCGACTTAGTGATAACCTCTGGCTCCCAGCAGGCACTATATGCCATCTTAGACACCCTCATAGACAAGGGAGACGTGATAATGGTTTCTTCACCAGCCTACTTAGGTTTTGTGATGCCTGCTGTAAAGCTTGGGGCTAGAATAGTGATAGTACCATCTGATAGAGAAGGAATCATCCCAGAGTATATTGATGAGGCATTTGAAGCTGCAGTTAAGGAGCTTGGCAAGAAGCCTGAGATTCTCTACCTGATCCCAGACTCAAACAACCCAACTGGCTCTACTCTACCAGAGAAGAGGAGGAAGCAGGTGTTCGATATATGTGCTGAAAAAGAGATTCTGATCATAGAGGATGCTGCATACAGGGAGATGCAGTTCACGGAGAGCAGGCTCCCACCGCTTAAGGCATATGACAGGGACAACCAGTATGTAGCTTACATAAGGTCATCATCCAAGGAAGCTGCTCCGCTCAGAATAGGGTACATACTTGTCCCTACTCCAGTAAGAGAGCAGGTAATCAAGGCTAAAGGCTACTATGACCTATGCTCCTCAACTCTGGTGCAGTACATACTAGCCAGGTACTATAGCAAGTACATAGACAAGTACCTACCCGAGATACTAGCTGAGTACAAGAAGAGATGTGATGCCTTGAAGAAGGCTATGGATGAGAGCTTTCCCACAGGGTGGAGAACAGACCCGACTGGAGGGTTCTTCATCTGGTGGGAGTCAGAGAGGAAGGACTTTGACTCAAAGAGGTTCCTTGAGGAGGTGGCTCTGAAAAATGACATAATCTACGTGCCAAGCCGCGCATTCTATCCCCCAACAGGCTATCAGTATGATCCGTCCAGCAGGAAGCTCTCCCCAAGCTGCCCAAAGAGCAATGGGATGAGGCTGTGCTTCGTCTATAAGCCTCCTGAAGTTCTCACAGAGGGCGCACTGAAGCTAGGCCGGCTACTGTCCCAGCACCTCTCCTAGATGCTCAGCGCTCCCACCGTGTAAGCTAGTATACCGAGCCCCATTACTATTATTGAGTAGTTCCTGCTCCTTCTAAGGCTTTCTCTGCTGCATCTAAGTGCTAGCATGGCTGTCACAACAGCTATTGAATCCGCCACTGCTATGATAGCTGCATACCATATGCTCCTCAGTAGAGAGATGTATGGCACTATGCTCATGACTACTGCCATCAGGAAGAATGCAGCAGCAATCTGAGATGCTCTTCTAGCTCCCACTACCATGGCTGCTGTCCTTATCCCTCTTAGCTTGTCTCCCTCCAGGTCAATTATGTCCTTCATTACCTCTCTGCCAAACCCATAGAGGAACGCTATCATACCCAATACTAGCATGTTAATCCATACAATACCGCTGGCTTCTTTCACCATAAAGCAGCCATAAACGCATGGAACCATGTAGCTTAGTCCTACTACCACATTCTTGACGCTCCAATGCAGCTCCTTTAGCTTCCAGCTGTAGAGTGCTCCAATGCCAGTAGCAAACACCAGCGCTGCTGCGAATGCTTTTATCGAGATTAGCGCTGCCACACCTACTCCTACTGCATACGCTACCATGGATCCATAGAGCGCTGCACTTGGGCTTATTTCACCGGATACAAGGGGCCTATCAAGCCTTCTATTAGCCCTATCGACCTCGATGTCAAAGTAGTCGTTTATCGCGAAGCTGGCTGCCGTAATCAGCACACCTACCAGGAATCCTGTAATGGAGTTTGCTGCGCTTAGCTCAGCATGCGTTAGCTTACAGACCACTGTGTAGCTTGCTACTACAGCTAGCCCAGCTATCAACGCATGTTCGAACCTAGTCAGCCTCCATGCTCCTACAAAGACTCTAGCTGCTCTCAAGTAGCTGCTTCACCCTGCTGAGTATTTCTGTCGTGCTGTTTGGTTTAGCGTTGTACTTTGGGAGTCTGATTACCTCTACTTCAAGCCCTCTTGCGAGAAGTGCTTGCTTCAGCTCGTTTTCATCAAATGGCTGGTCATATCCAAGTGCTATCACATCAGGCTTTATCTCACATACTATCTTAAGCAGGTCGTCTCCGCTGCTACCTAGCACAGCCTTGTCAACAGGCTTAAGATTCTCTACAATGAACCTCCTAGATTCCTCTGGGACTATGGGGTCTCTACCCTTTAGCCGCCTCACATTCCTGTCTCTGGCAATAACTACTATTAGCTCTCCTCCTTCTCCTGCTATCTCTCTTGCCTTAGTGAGCATCTTGATGTGAGCTGGGTGTATTATGTCAAAGCACCCTCCTACCAGAACCCTCTTTCCCATCCTCCTTCTACCTCTTGTACCCTATTTCTCTCAGGAACTTGTGTCTCTCCTCCTTGTCCTTTTCTGTTTCAACGCCTTTCGTCTTGATGCCGTCTATTACGCCGAGCAATCCCCTGCCTTGCTCTGTTTCTGCTACTATTGCCTGAACTGGGTTTGCTGTGGCGCAGAAGAGGGTAACTAGCTCATCTACGACCCTCAGCCTGGCTAAGACGTTTATTGGGTATGCGTTCTTGAAGAGGATGACGAAGCAGTGCCCTGCTGACAGCTTAAGAGCGTGCTCTACAGCTTTCTTGGTGAGCTCCTCATCATTTCCGTCGTACCTCACTAAGGCAGGTCCACTAGACTCGCAGAACGCTATGCCGAACTTTACACCTGGTACAGAGTTCACCATGGCCTCATATAGGTCCTCTACGGTCTTTATGAAGTGGGACATCCCGACTATCATCTGGCAGCCTTCCGGAGGTGTGAGGTCCACAACCTCTATCTTGACCATGCTCCCCCCTATAGCTCTCCTAAAGCTGCTCTTAACTATCACGCTCGAAGAAGTACTGGATGTAGCTCTTCACTATGTAGAACACTTGGTCAGCTGTCAGTCTGCTTGTGTCCACTACGAGGTTGAAGGGTTCTAGATCCCTTCCTATGGTGAAGCCGTAGAGCTCTCTGTAGATCTCTCTTGTCATCTCCTCTTTTCTTCTGATTGCTTCCAGAGCCTCGCTTACGGTTATACCATCTCTCCTAGCCACTCTTTCTGCTCTAACCTCGAGTTCCCCCTTGAGGAACACCTTGACGGCGTCTTTTCCATCGTATAAGTAGGGGAGGGCCCACCCGTCTACTACTATGCTGCTTGCCGCCTTAACCTTCATGAGCAGGTGTCTGTCAACTTCTCTATCAAGCTCTAGCCTTTCCCTCCTTTCCCTCAGGAATCTCAGCCCCTCCTCGCTCTCCCACCAGCCTACCTGGGACACCTTGTAGCCCAGCCTTGATGCGACTTCCTTCAGAGCATCTCCGCCAGAGTAGTACTCTAGCTCAAACTCAGATGCAAGCCTCCTACATAGGGTAGTTTTCCCTGTGCCTGCTAGCCCGCTTACAAGTATCTTCAAGCTAACCACCTGCCTGCTCCTCTCTTAACGTGCTTAAGTCTATGAGCTCCCAGCTGTCATCATCTATCCTCCAGTTTGGCATTATCCAGCTTTCACCCTCCCACTTGCCCTGCATATATGCTAGTATGCCGGTCCAGGCTATCATAACCCCATTATCTCTGGCTAGCTTCGGCTCTACTGCATAAAACTCAGCTCCCCGCTCTCTGCACATTAACCTGAATTTCTCTCTTAGCTTAGGTGAGGCTGCGACTCCTCCCGTGAGCACAAGCTGTTTTTTCCCTATGTGAGCCAGTGCTCTCTCAGCTACCTCAACCAGCATGGAGAAGCTCACCTCCATGAAGCTGTAGATGACATCCTCCATCTTAGCCCCCTGTTTAGCTCTCTTAATGGCCTCTGTGACCAAACCGCTGTAAGCGAGGTTCATTCCCTTCACCGTGTAAGGTAGGTCTATCCACCTTCCAACGACTCTATCCATGTACGGTCCCGGTGGGTTTGGGATCCCAAGCTCTCTAGCAAGCTTATCTTGGGCGTTTCCTAGCCCTATGTCCTCAGTTTCACCTAGCACCCTATACCTTCCCTCAGAGTATGCAATGACCTGTGTGTTCCCCCCTGATACGTAGACGACAACTGGGTCGTGGAAGCCTGAGAGCAGCCTAGCTAGCTCAACGTGCGCGGTGCAGTGGTTGACGCCAATCAGCGGCTTCTTGAGGATGTACGCCAGCGTTCTAGCTACTATAGCCCCAATGCTGAGGCATGGAGGCAGCCCTGGCCCTCTCGAGAAGCACACTATGTCTATCTCCTCTGGGCTGATCAAGCTGAAGACCCTGCTAATGAGCTTGTCTGCAGCATGATAGTGGTGCTCACTTGCCTCCTGAGGCTTTATCCCTCCTGACGGGGGTGTGTAGACTGCTCGTTCATCAGCTACTATCCTACCTCTGCTATCCACTACAGCTACTCCAAGCGTGTGTGCAGTGGATTCAATGCCTAGCGAGAGCATCCCTCACCTCCCTGAGGACCTCTGAGAAGGGTATAGGTCCTTCTCTCACTAAGACTGGTGTAGCTCCAGTTACATCTATTATGGTTGAAGGCTTTCTGATTGGCAGCTGGCCTGCATCCAGTACTAGGTGAACTAGGCTTCCGAGCTGCCTATAGGCTTCGAGGGCAGAGTATGGGGGAGGCATTCCTGTTATGTTGGCGCTGGTGGCTACAACAGGCCTGCCAAGCTTCTCAGCTAGCTCTAGTGCGACTTTGCAGCCGGGAATTCTCACACCGATGCCCCTAGGGTTCACCACGCTTGGTATGCTCCTTCTCTTCGGCAATATCACTGTGAGCGGTCCAGGCATGAATTTCTCCATGATAACCCTAGCTACATCGGTTACTATGGCATAGTCTTCTGCCATCTTCATGTTTGAGACTGTGACTGTAAGGTACTTGTTGAGGGGCCTCCTCTTCACCGCATAAACATCTAGGACAGCTCTGGTATTAAAGGCGTCTGCTCCAAGCGCATATGCTGTGTCTGTTGGGTATATTACAAGCCCACCGAGCTTCAGCACTTCAACAGCCTTCTCGATGGCTCTGATATCTGGCTTATCATAGTCTACTCTAACTACCCTCATACCTTAGGTTAAGGTGCTGCTCTCTAAAAGAATATATTTTCATGTGGCTGGATACCCTTGATGGAACCTGATGTGATCGAAGGCTATGCTAAAGCTGGGGCTGTTCTATCAGATCTTCTGCTAAAGCACTCTAGAGGCATCTCTCAGGGCACTTCCATCTTAGACGTGTGCGAGAGAATAGAGCATGAGATACTTGAAGCAGGGTGTAAGCCGGCTTTCCCAGTGAACTTCTCAGTTAACAGCGTGGCAGCTCACTATACGGCAAAGCCTGGAGACGGCTTAAGGGTCGAGGGGCTCGCGCTCGTAAAGTTGGATGTTGGTGTGCACTATGACGGCTACATAGCGGATGCAGCTGTCTCAGTTTGCGTCGATGGCTATGGGCTGGAGCTTAAGGAAGCCTGTGAAAGTGCTCTTGAGAAGGCTTTGTCTCGTGTGCGGGAAGGTACAAGAGTCCGCGAGATAAGCTCTGTAATAGACGAAGAAATAAGGAGGCTTGGTGCAAAACCGATCTCAAACCTAACAGGCCATATGATAGGGAGATATAAGCTTCATGCTGGGGTATCTATTCCAAATGTCAAGTCCTGGTCTCCACTGTATAGGCTAAAGACGGGAGATGTCCTCGCTATCGAGCCGTTTGCTACGTTCCCTGATGCAGCTGGTGTTGTTGTGGAGCAGCCTCCAGCGCAGATATTCTCTCTAGCTAGACGTAGGAAGCCTAGGGGGAGGGTAGAGGCTGCAATCTTGTCCTATGCCTCCGAGCTCAAGGGGCTGCCCTTCTGTAGGCGGTGGGTTAAGGGAAGGCTTGGAGCAATGTATGCTGCTGAGCTAGATAGGCTGGCTAGGATAGGTGTTCTCCGCGCTTATCCTCCTCTGCTTGAGGCTTCAGGAGCTCCTGTAGCTCAAGCTGAGGCCACAGTTGTGGTTGACGGGGACGGGGCTCATGTTGTAGCTGCTCCATTCAGGTGGTAGCTTGCCTAAGAGAGGGGACTACATAGAGCGTAAGCTCGTGGACATCATGTGGAGGGAGGGGCATGGAGCTATCAGGAGCCCTGGAAGCGGAGCTTCCACGCATCCATCTCCAGATGTTCTTGCTTGCATAAATGGCAAGCTGTATGCTTTCCAAGTGAAGTCCACAGCCAGCGATAGAATCGTATACACCTGGGAGGAGATAGCTCAGCTAGCTACATTCTGTGAGAGGTTTAGTGCAGAACCTTGGCTGGTAGCTGCCTTTACGAGGCTAGCTCCAGGTGAGCTTTTTTTCATGAAAGCTGCTAATCTCCCAGAGAAAAGGGGTAAGACCTTCTCCATCCGGCTGGCTGAGGCTAAAAAGTCTTGGATGAGGCTCAAGGACTTTCTAGACCAAGCATCTGGGAGAGTGCCTCCACTACCGCTCTAAAGCTTCCTCCAGCTGAACTTATAGTTAACTACTCTGTCCCCGTCGACTACAGTCACTACAAACGTCTTTCTCACCGATGTTGCTATACGCCCTGCTCTGATGAGCTCGACTGGAAGTATCATCTCATCAGGGGTTGAAACCAGGCACATGTATGGTCCATGATCTATTCCTGGGCCAAGCTCATAGAACATGAAGTCCACTCCATACTTTGATGCCGGCTTGACTATGTACCCCTTATCCCTCCAGTACGTGTATGCTGCTATCTTCTCTGCTCCCTTCATCCTGCTTCTAGCATGCAGGTCAATTATCTCCTTGACGCTGATCACAGTGTGTGTACCTGCCTTATACAGCTTTATCTTACCTTTCTCAGCTAGGTAGCATGCTTCGGTTAAAGAGAGCTGTAGTGGCCTCTCATAGTACTGGCCATGCTTCGGCTTGGCTATCCCTATGAAATGCCCCCAGAACCCTGCCTTGTATATGGCATTTCCAGCTTTATGGTCCCACACTATGACTCTGTCATGCATTACTATACCTTCAACTTCAGGGAAAGATAGGTCGACTTCACGTATCTTCCTTGGCTGGAACTCCTCTGCAGCATAGTAGCTTATGTTCATTTCATCATCGATTACTGCGAATACTAGGCTTTTTCTAGCTACCTGGGCGTACTTTATCTTCTCTAGTATCTCACTTTGTCTCACAGGCTTATCCTCTGAAATGCAGTATATCAGGGTGGTTGCTGGCGTCTCTCCTACCCTCCCTCCTCTCGGGTAAAGCCTGATGAACGGGGTGTTAAGCTCCACCTTTGCCAGTCTCCCCTTGGTTCTTAGGTCTTTGAAGACAAAGTACCTGAGTATATTGTCTGGGCTAGCTCTCACAGAGTCCTCTAGGATCTCCAGTGCAGTAACTTCTCTGTTATCCTGCTTTACCGCTATCTTGTCCTGCTCAAGTAGGTGGACTGCTGTCACCGAAGGCATTACGTACTCTCCACTTGGCACTCTTTCGACATATCCCTTTTCATATAGCTCCTCCACGTCTCCTCCGCTCCTGTAGTATATTTCGTTGAAGCCTTTGTACTCGAAAATAGCTTTTCCACCCTCCATCTCATCACCTCAACGGCTGCTGGTAGAGCTGGTATTGCTATGAGGACAGCCGCTTCGGGAGCTACTCTGGCTACATACTCTGCTCTAACATAGAAGACCTGTACATTAATCTTGCCCAGCTCTGCTAGCAGCAGGTGAGCCAGCTGGGAGGCGCCTCCAAATGCTAGCCCAATCAAAGTAGACTCAGCCTTCCCTCTATAACCCTCAGTCTGAAGCCTTAGGAGCATGGCACCACATACCAGCATGACTCCCGTGTATGCTAGCGTGTACTGTGTTCTAGCTGCCAGTAAGCTTGTGACCGAATATGCCCCAGCTCTCCTAGTGTACTCCACTCTATACCCTGCTATCGCGCATGCTGCCAGGAGATACGGCTTATACCCCGGTACTCCCATGATCTTCATGGTGTAGAGCCCTGCTGTTGTGAATGGGTTCTCTTCACCTGGAGCTGAAATGACGTGGTCTAAAAGCGTGGCTGAAGTCGCTATGCTGAATGCCACTGGTACTGCTAGTAAGGCCGCCACCCACAGGCTGCAGCCAGCCCTCAAAGCCTCTCCCTTGCTGCATCTATAGCCTGCTGTAAGATCTTCCAGACCGACAGCCCGTCCTCCTCATTTAAGTCGGCTTCTCCTCTTCTGATGCCATCTATGAACGCTTGGAGCTCTACTCTAAGTGGCTCTTCCCTCCTTATGTGAGGCTTCACAGTCCTCTCTCTGAACTTGATATCTAAGCTCTGTGCTAGGAAGTCGACTTCAGCTGACCCCTTAGACCCTGTTGCTCTAAGCGTCCTTTCTCCTGTAGGCGTCAGCCAGTTTGTCTCAATTATCCCTAGGACACCACTTGGGAACTCCATTGTTATGACTGCTATGTCCTCGAATTTGCTGTTAAGTATGTATCCTGCTCTACAGCTTATCTTAGATGGCTCTCCGCATATGTCTCTGAACAGGTAGATATCATGTATCGCAAGGTCATGGATGACTCCAACCTCCCACTTAACCTCTCTCTTCGGGTTCCATCCTATTCTCTTTGAGCTAAGCAGATACAGCTCCCCTATTTCGCATCTGATGGCGTTCTTCAGAGCCCTATACGCTGGGTTAAAGAGCTCTATGAAGCCTGGCATGAGCATGCAACCAGCTTTCTTGACCACCTTATATAGCTCCTCATACTCGCTTAGGCTGGTTGCAAGAGGCTTCTCTAGGAGTATTCCCACCCCCTCTCTGGCTGCCTCTATCGCTACTCTGGTGAGCATCTGAGGTGTCACTGCTATGCTCACTGCATCTAGCTTCTCTCTCTTCAGCATCTCCTCTAGGCTGCTGTATGCTCTACAGGAGTAGTCTCTAGCTGCCTCCAAGGCTTTTTGCTTGTTTCTGTCTGCTACCGCGGCTAGCTCGACTCCACTTAGTGTCTTATAGGTTCTGCAGTGTGCTCTACCGAACCAGCCACAGCCCACTACTCCAACTCTGATTACCATCCATGTCCCCTCAGTCAAATGCCTTTGCATCATCGCTATGCTCAGTCCCGGAAGCACTCATCATCAGTTCACCAGCTGCCCTTGAGCTAATTAAGGTTTCCCTGTCTGTGTGCTGAGCCTAGGGCTTCTGTTCCTTGCTACAACTCTAGTGCTAAGTTCTCCACTTTCCAATACCACGGAGGCAATGCCTGCAAAAGCCTCTACTGCTAACCTAAGGACGCATCTAATGCAGCTGGAGGCTTTCAGTAGCCTTCTTCTCCCTGGTGGTGTTTGACTGTATGGGTGAAAGTTTTTTGTCTTCCATGCCCTCAGATCTGGGGTTTCACGTTGCCGACCTCCAGCTTTCTAGCAGCTGTTAAAAGAGCTTCTGATGTCGTGAGGAGCGGCAGGTGGAGTAATGTAGCCTTAGTCTATCATGATGATGCAGATGGCTTGTCTTCTGCTGCTATCCTGGTAGATGCCCTAGAGAAGCTGGGCTTATCTCCAAGGCTCATATGCCTAGAGAGGCTAAGCTTAAGCGCTCTCAGGCTGCTTCACAAAGAGCCCTTTGATCTACTTATCTACGCTGATATAGCCTCCCCTCACGCTGACCTCATTGAGAAGATGCTATCTGATGAGGTTGTCGTGATACTAGATCACCACAATACTAGTTATCCAGGTAGCCGTGTGCTAAACGTTAATCCTGAGCTACATGGCTTTCGAGGTGAAGTCGATGCTAGCGGGAGCATAGTGGCCTACTTGTTTGCTAAAGAGCTGGTTGGCTCTTCTCTTCCTCATATAGCTCTCATTGGAGCACACGAGCTTCCGAGGATGGATGGAGTGTTTACTAAGCTTGTCTTTGATGAGGCGCTATCCTCTGGAGAAGTTAAGAAGTCAGGTAAGCAGCTGCTGTCCACAAGCTTAGGCATGCCTCTTTCTAAGGCATTCTCGATGCTTCAAGTCTTAGGCCCTGTAGGGTACTATAGAGGCGGACCTGAAGCCGGTATCAAGGCTCTCCTGGAGGGATTTAGCAGCAGAGTTGCTGCTATGGTGGAGTCCTTCAGAAACGAACGCAAGAAGGCGTTTAAGCGGCTTATAGCTATCCTAGCGAGAAAGGGGCTTTCTTCAACTGATAGCATACAGTACTTCAATGCTGGCCGCATTTTCAAGGGGATGGGGAGCAAGGTCATTGGAAGCTTCTGCTCTATGCTATCCAACTACAAGCTGGTTGACCAGGATAAGTACCTGCTTGGAGTCATGGAGTTGGAGCCGCTTATCCCAGGGCTCGGTGAGCATGGAAGAGGTCTCCTAAAGGCGTCCATGAGAGCTCCTAGAGAGCTTAGGAGGAGGATAGAGTCAGGTGATAAGCCTCCCATAAGCCTAGTCATCTCGGCAGCTGCTAAGGCAGCTGGAGAACTAGGTGATGGCCACGACTTTGCAGGCTCAGCTATCTTGCTGAGAGGTATGCTCCATAGATTCCTAGAGGAAGCTGAGCGTAAAATAGCTGGGTGGTCTCTGGGAAAAGGTTTTCAGCAGTGAGCGTAGGAGCCACCTATGAGGCATAAAGAAGCGTATGAGAAGGTTTTTAGGCTTCTAGAGGAGCATCACAGGTGGTTTGACAGGGTTATACCTCTGATAGCTAGCGAGAACATAGTCAGCCCGGCTGTGAAGGAGGCTATGATCTCTGATTTTGGCCATAGGTATGCTGAGGGCTGGCCTGGGGAGCGTGTCTATGCTGGCTGCAGGTTCATAGACGAAGTCGAGCTCCTCTGCATAGACCTAATGAAGGAGCTATTTCACTGCAGGCATGCAGATGTCAGGCCGACATCTGGTGTAGCAGCTAACCTAGCCATCTATACTGCTTTCACTAAAGCTGGAGATGTCATGCTTGCCCAGTCGATACCGAGTGGAGGCCACATATCAATGGGCCCTGACATCGGCAAGACTGGAGCTAAAATTGGAGGTACTGCTGGAGCTGTAGCTAGGCTGAAGGTAGAGTACCTGCCTTTTGATGAGGAGAACTTTACAGTAGATGCAGATCGCGCTGCTAAGGCCATAGAAGAGCATGAGCCCAAGCTTGTAATGCTTGGTGCAAGTGTGTTCCTGTTCCCTGCGCCTGTCCGCGAGATATCAGAGGCAGCACATGCTGTTGGAGCTGTGGTGAACTATGATGCAGCTCATGTAGCAGGCCTTATTGGAGCAGGCTTCTTTCAAGACCCTCTAGGTGAGGGGGCTGACACGGTCAGCATGTCCACGCATAAGACACTACCTGGCCCACAGCACGGTGCCATAATAACTAACAGCGAAGAGCACTTTGAGAAGATAAAGAAGGCGGTCTTCCCCGGTGTAACTAGTAACCACCACTTGCATAATGTAGCTGCACTAGCAGTTGCTCTAGCTGAGATGCTTGAGTTTGGGAGGGAGTACTGCAGCCAGATCATAAGGAATGCCAAGAGGCTAGCTGAAGCTCTATGTGGAGAGGGCTTTAAGGTAGTAGGAGAGAAGAGAGGCTTTACAGAAAGCCATACCATACTGGTTGACATATGGGAGCATGGGAATGGAGCTTGGGCTGAGAAAGCTCTAGAAGAAGCTGGGATAATAGTGAATAGGAACCTGCTTCCATGGGATATCAGGCTTGGGAGAAGTTTCAGGGAGCCTGGAGGAATAAGGCTGGGTGTCTCCGAGGTGACTAGGCTTGGCATGAAGGAAAGCGACATGGATGAGGTAGCTCGCTTCATCAGAGAAGTCATAATAGACAAGAGGGAGCCTAAGGAGGTATTTCAGAGAGTATCCGAATTCAGGAAGGAATTCCGGAACATACACTACTGCTTCGAGAGCGGGAGACTAGCTTACGAGTACATAAATCTCAGGCTACAGAGCTAGCTGCCACAATGTAAGCCAGCATGATCAATGGTGCTGCCAGCACTCCTCTTTTGTTGAGTGCTGAAATAGCAAGCAGCACCGGGTATGCACATAGTGCTAGCTTTGAAAGCGGTATGGCAGCCAACACCGCTGAGATAGCTCCTATCTTCCTTTTTCTATGCAGGCACCAGGCTGGGTGAAGTAGCGCCAGGAAGTACATGCACATATACACTCCAGCCTTCAGGCTTAAAGTGGATAAGAGAGCCGATGCTACTAGCAGTAGCTTGCAGTCTCCTCCTCCAAGTCCAGCTGAGAATAACGCCATTGAAAATGGGAGAAGGGCTAACAGGTATACGATGCTGATGTACCTACCGGTAGCATATACTGCTGCTGCTAACAATACCAGCTCAAGCACTACAGCAATGTTGTACACCTTTCCACGGGCTATGTCTGTTACGATTGAGCATGCCACTGGGATGCCTCCCAAAGCTAATAGCACATTCAGAGTACCACCCAGAACAGCATGTACCCTGCAGCTGCACCTAAAGCTGTAGCTAGCAGAGATTTGATTATGTTGAGTTGACAGAGTCTTGATAGCACCATGATATTGAGTGCTGTGATAATGGCTAGCACGTGCCATGGTACACTTGGAGCTATGCTAAGGAAGCTGATTCCGGCTAGCACCGTTTTCATCTTAAATAACCCCATAGATGAGGCAGTCAAGAGGAACAAGATCAGAAGCGCCCGCCTATGCATCTCCTTAAGCGAAGCTGCCAGCTTTTTGGCTACAACTACTTCGCTAAGCAGCATTACATGCAGCTCTCTGATGTTCCTGGTAAGCTCCTCTGCGTCTACTTTGCTCAGGAGAAGGAGCCTAAGCACCTTTCCTCTCTTTGGAAATATCTCCTCCAGCTTAGCTATGAATTCCTCCAGTGTGTACTCTCCTGAGCTAGCTCTAGCAGCTATCCTGTGGACCTCCTCTCTCCTATACCCTTTATACTCCATGCAGCTAGCTATCAGAGAGGCATAGAAGCTTATATTCCTGCTCATGTGAGCTGCTATCCTCTCTACGATCTCCGCGACCCCTAGAATCTCCTCAGCATCAGGTACCTCCCATACAAATAGCTTACCTCCCAGCTTCAACTCTACTCCAGTACTCAAGTGCAGCTACCTCCATAACAGATGCTGAGACAGCTGCTAACAAGATCTCATGAGCTCCTAGCCTACCTAGAGTAAACAGCATCAGTAGCATGAGCAGTAGAAGGTAGTTGCCTATTATAGCAAGCGAGGCTGCAGCTAGGTAAGCGGATATCCTCTCCTTCATCTCCAGGATTACGAGCTCCCTGATGTAGTTAAGCTTCTCTCTCTTGCTCAGTGGAGACAGCAATGCTATCTTAGATGGAAGCGCTGGTAACTTCTCTGCGTACTCTCCTATAACCCCATGGAGCGGCTTGCCTCTTAGCACCTCGAGTCTAAGCTTCTTGAAGTCAGCTGCATAAGGCTCTATGCGTGTAGCCAGCACTGCATTGAGTGCAGCTGGCATGCCTCTCTCTAACCCTGTTAGATAGGCGAATGCGAAGGCATACGCTGACATCAAGTAGGATATCTCCCTCTTCTTGGCTATAGTACTCTCAAGCACCTTGAAGAGCAGCTTAGCGGCTATAACAGCTGCTGAGAGAGCTGGCGCGACAGCGAGCGTCGATGCGAATGCCACTATGAACAAGACATCCAGCTTTCTCAAGCCCCCACACCATGATAAGCCTCGTTTACGATCTTAGCGCACTCCGTGTTAGGTATTTCTCCCTTCTCCAGCACTTGAAGCAGCTTTTCCACTATATGAGCTCTGTTTTCAGCTCTTAGCCCCCCTCCTTGCTTGACTGCTGCAACTCTACGTGTTCCACTGTTCTTCTCCATGATGACTACTACATCTACTTTATGGGGATCAAACTGGCTTCTCCATCTGGTCCACTTTTCCCTCAGCTCCCTAAGCGACCTAGCATGGGTTGTAGCTATCACCTGGAACCCGCTTTCCACTGCAGTGAAGAATGCCTCTACATGCATCTGGTGCTGAAGCTCTCCCAAGAAGACTACATCTGGATTCCTGTGAAGGAGCTTGAGAACCTCCTCCCACTTGCCCTCTCTGTCCCCGCTCTCAATTGGAGGAACAACATACATGTGGTGCTTTTTCCCATACCTGTTCATGTCCTCGATTTCTCTGCTGTCCTCGACACTAACTATCCTAGCAGATGGGCTTACGAAGACAAGCAGAGCGTTGCATAGTGTTGTCTTCCCACTCCCTGTTGGCCCAGCTACAAGGACGCTAGCTCCTGATACCATAGCTCTAAGCAGCTTTGCAGCATCAATGTAGCTTATGGTTCCGATGCTGACCAGCGTGGGTAGGGATAAGAGCTGTATGCTGGTGAGGTTTCTGATGTCTACTGACGGCTCTGCTAAAGGCGCCCCATCTACCGTGATTCTAAGCTTGAAGTACCTTGTTTCGACGCTGGTCTTGAGAGAGGGGCTCCTTTCGTCTAGCCAGCTATGTGGATCAAGCTCAGCTATGGAGAGAATCCTATCGTATAGCTCGCTTGTCAGCTGTATCCTGCTATCACACCTTCCCAGAGGTATATGGTCAAAGTACAGCTCATGCCCAAGGGTTCCATAGACTTCTGTCACTCTAGGATTTGCTATCAGTGGATAGAGCTCATGTAGCCTGAAGTACCTCATGACAGCTTCAAGTGCTACTTCATTAAACCAGTTATAGCCAGCTAGCCTGCACAGCTCCTCTCTGATCGTCTGCATCCCTGACTCTATAGCCTCACCGATCCCGTGCCCATTGGGCGGTTTTTCAAAGAGAACTCGCAGACACGACTTTAGGGCCTCAGCCTGCAGGTAGCTACGCGCTTTCCGCTGGAATACCGCATACACCTTCCCTCCCAGCTTCAGATAGCCTATTTTAGCGAAGCCAACGTGCTCTACCCGTATCAGCTCTTTCTCCTCAGGCTGCCATATGCTAGCACTTGCTGAGCTTAACGCATGCCACAGCTCAAGTAGCTTGCGGCATAGTTCACACTGCTCAGCACGCCTACAAAAGGCACAGAATAGGTTAGCTAGCCTGCTTGTCTCCACAATACGCCCGATCAGATATCTGCATCCCCCTATACGCAGCAGCTCACAGTCTGGTGGCGCCTTAAGCATGCTGCTCAAAGCCTCCACCACCGCCTTAGCTATCGCGTCTGCCTGCTCTTCCCCCTGGAGTTTAGCTTCAAACTTCTCTAATCGCGGGCATACCCCCTGTAAGAGGC
>QMWA01000008.1 GCA_003661385.1 Thermoproteota archaeon
GAATTAAGGAACGCTCTTGAGATAATGGAAGCTAAAGACGGCTGGAGGCCTCCTGTAATTAAGGTGTCGGCTAGAACAGGAGAGGGGCTAGGTGAGCTTGTTGAGTGGATAGAGAAGCACAGAGAGTTCATGAAGGCTATGCCACCTGAGAGAGCTAGGCAGAAGGCTATGGATGTCATAGAGAGCATAGCTCTCAGCAGGCTCTTGAACCTCATGAGAAGAGAGCTTGAGGGAAGCCATGTGCTGGAAAGCCTTGCTGAGGAGGTTGTTGAGAGGAAGGTAGACCCGTATACAGCTGCATCTAGGCTGGAGAAGCTTATGGTAAGGAGGATAAGGGAGAAGAAGGATGCCTAGGCTCGACAAGGGGCTTGTGGAGGTCTACACTGGCAATGGGAAGGGGAAGACCACAGCTGCATTTGGGCTTGCGCTAAGAGCAGCAGGACATGGATTGAAAGTGCTTATCGTCCAGTTCATGAAGGGATGGGAGGGCTATGGTGAGGTAGAGGCCTGTAAGAAGATAGAGAACATAGAGGTCGTGAGGTTTGGGACACCAGAGTTCGTTAACCCAGCTAGCCCAAAGCCCATTGACATCGAGGAAGCTAGAAGAGCCCTGGAATATGCTAGGGAAGCTGTGCTGAGCGGTAAATACGATATCGTAGTTCTAGATGAAGTGAACGTGGCACTCCACTTCAAGCTGATAGAGCTGGGTGACATACTCGACTTGATCGAGAAGAAGCCTTCTCACGTGGAGCTTGTTTTGACAGGCAGGTATGCTCCGCCAGAGCTGGTAAAGGCAGCTGACCTAGTTACGGTGATGGAGGAGGTTAAGCACCCATTTAGGCAGGGCGTTGTATCAAGGAGGGGAATAGACTACTAGGAGGTGAGCTCTTGAAGATCCTTGCAATAGGAGACCTGCACATACCTAGCAGAGCCAACAAGGTCCCTGATAAGCTAGCTGAGGGGCTTAAGAGGGAATTCGATGTCGTAGCTGCGACAGGAGACTACACCACTAGGGAAGTACTGTCCTGGATATGCAGCCTCGGAAAGAAGTGCATTGCAGTCAGAGGGAACATGGACTACATCACAGACCTCCCTACATATGGCAAGTTCACTGTTGGAGAGCTGGAAGTGGGGGTATACCATGGTACAGGAGTGCATCCGAGAGGAAATCCAGCACAGCTGAGCGCGATAGCTAAGAGGATAGGTGTAGCCATCTTGATAACCGGGCACACCCACAAGCAGGAAGACCTGCTCTATGAAGGTGTGCTGATAGTGAACCCAGGTAGTGCAACCGGCGTTTGGGGTGGTTCAGCGTCCTATAGCATACCAAGCTTTACAGTAATTGAGATATGTGAAGGCGAGGTTGTACTGGAGCACATAAGGCTGGAGGAGGAGCTAACTACCGAAATCAAGGTCTATGAGTTATCTGCTAGGGGATCCAGGGGATATGGTCCTTAGAACAGCAGCATTAGCCTCAGCTGCAGCGCCTCAGGCTGCATAGTGGCCCCTTCAGCTAGGTGGCTGCATGGAACACCTCCTGGAGTAGAGGGAGGCTGCTGTAAGCATCATTATGAGGCATATTATGGATGAAGCTGAGAACTCAAGCAGAGTTGGGTCCACTATCCTTCCGCCAGTGTACACACGAAGTGGGTAGCCTGTGTTCTCTAACCCATGCATCACAGCACACGCTATGATGTTGAGGTCTGTGGCAAAGTAGAGAGAGCCCGCTGCCAGTGAGAAGGAGAAGGTGTAGCCTAGGTGGGTTGCTATGGCGTAAGGGGGAAGCTTCCTCACGAATACATCTATCGGTATGTGTAGAAGCGAGAAGAAAAAGCCGGTTGCAACAATAGACAGGATTAAGCCGAGTATGCCTGCCTTTCTTCTAGCTGATACGGCTATGTTGGTTTGGATGAAGCCTCTATCGAGAAGCTCCTCAAACACCCCAACGACAGCTAGCATGTAAGCCATGTTCAGGACACTATAGTGTGAGATCGAGAGCTCTATCCTTACATCTCCGCTCCAGTCTGCAGCTAGCTTCAGGGCAATAGCTGTTGCATTGTAGAGAAGGTGAGCGAGGGTACCTATAGCAACACCTGGTGGGATAGCCTTAAGTTTCAACCCTATTTTCGCAAGCACACCTCTGATGCTACCCAGCTTAAAGACTCTGGCAGAGAGAGCTATAACAGCAAGCGTCACAGAAGGCTTGACCACCATGTCAACGTACATCAGAGCGTGATAGGAGAACCTCGAGGCTATAGCTCCGGATAGAAGCCTATACGGAGCCCATATCGCAGAGAACAGGGCTAAAGCTAGGAAAGCAGGCTTCCAGCCCCAGCCATCAGATTCCTTAAAAGCTAGTAGGCTTGGAGCTATTGACATGCAACCCACTGAGCCGCACGAGTTAAAAGAGTGGCGTAGAGAAGCTGATCTCAGCGAGCTGGCTGAAAAGCTCAGCAAGACAGCTCCAAGAGGCACTGTCGCAGCGCTTCCAGACTTCTTCATCGATAGGCTCGTGATAGTAGATGAAGACCTAGACACCTTCATCAGTAAGCTCCAGAAGGTTGCCAGAAAGGGAGGAGGAGTGCTACATGTTGGAAGCCAAACCATCATAAGAGGAGGGAACGCCTCGAACTTCGCTTCAGCAATAGCGTCCCTCGGGGTAAGAGTGATGCTTGTAGCCTGTGTGAGTGAGCTAGGTGAGCTTCTGCTGAGATACTTCATGAGAAGGCTTCCAGTTGAAGTCCATGCTGCACATGCTGCAAGAGACAGCCTGACTGTAGCCCTGGAGCTACGGCAGGATGGCATGCGAAGCAACGTGATGCTGGGGTATAGGGGTAGCTTAGCTGAAGCTAAGCCAGAGCATTTCAGCAGCATTATAAGTAAAGTAGCTTCAGCTGATATCGTTGGCTTCTTTAACTGGGCTGCCATCAAGAGGGGAACAGAGCTAGCGGAGTACGTGTTGGAGAAGGCGAAGAGCCGAGGTAGAATGACCTACATGGACCCATCTGATGTAACAGTCAGGAGCTTGAAAGAGGTTAAGGAGCTTGTAAGCAGAGCGCTCTCATCTGGACTTGTGGATGTGATATCGCTAAATGAGAATGAGGCTCTATGGGTTTCCAAGGCTATGGGGATTGATTGCAGCAGTGGGCTGAGAGGGGCGCTAGAAGCTGCATACACTATCTCGAGAAAGATCCCTACTAGGATAGATCTGCATACGAGCTTATTCTCGGCTTCAGCCTCAGAAGGGGAAGTGACCATAGCTCCCTGTTTCAAGGTGGATGTTAAGTTTGCTACTGGAGCCGGTGACGCGTGGAATGCTGGAAACGTCTTCGGTGAGCTTATTGGGCTCAGCTCAGCTAACAGGCTTCTCCTAGCAAACGCAGTAGCTGCAAGCTACATCTCTAGAAGTGAAGGCGTGCACCCAAGCCTTGCTGATGTATCTAAATTTATAGCCGAGTACTGCAGGGATGATAGACTGCAAGAATACAGCGGTGAACTGTTTTGAGGACAGCAGACAGCAAGGTGCTTGAGAAGGTAAGGGAGTGGGCTCTTGAAGGGATGTCTATCCGTGAGATCAGAGAGCTACTGGCTGAAAAGCTGGGTTTTAAGGCTAGCTCTGACAGGGAGGTGAAGAAGCTCCTCAGAGAGGCTTCAGTGGACCCTAGAGAGCACTGGCGAGCTGTCATAAAGAGAGTAAATGCTAGAAGGAGGACCTTAACGGAGGATGAGGAAGAGCAGGTGGTTAAGTGGGTACTAGAAGATCAGCTGACCTACAGTGAGGTCATAGAGAGGGTGTATAGGGAGTTCGGCAAGAAGGTTTCTCCTAGCGTAATATTTAGGGTACTAAGAAGCCGGGGAGTGAAGGTAAGCGAGCTAGACAGAGAGAGAGTTAAGGAGAAGAGGAGGAAGATAGCTCAGACGCTAAAGATATTCAGTGAAGAGGAGGAGAAGAGGATAGCTGAGCTCTATGAGAAAGGGTATAGTGTAAGCGAGATAGTCAAGTACTGTGAGGAGAAGCTGGGCAAGAAGGCCAGCAAGTACACAGTGCTGAGAGCTCTGAAGAAGAGGGGAGTCAAGCTTAGGGAGAAGTCTAAGGTAAAGATGCTCCTCGAGAAGGGTAGGGAGGAAATGGTTAAGATGGCCATGGCAGGCGCAAGTGCTAGGGAGATAGCTGAAGCGATGTCTGAGAGGCTTGGGGTGAGAGTGTCTAAGACAACAGTGACTAGAGCTCTGAGGAAAGCTGGGGTCAGAAAGAGTAAGCAGGACAGCTATGAGGAGATGGCTAGGAAGCTTATCTCAGCGCTTAAGCTGGAAGCCTCTGAGAAGAGCAGAGTGAAGCCTCTTACGGCTACTGAACTTATTGACGTGAAGAACACAGTAGCTACGTTAGCGAAGTGGGCTAGGGAGATGGAGGAGCTTGAGGAGAGCCAGGACTTTTACATGGTTATTTTCGCCCTCCAGAACATGGACTCTGAGGGGAAGATGGTTGACCTTTCCTCTGTTGAGAAGGAGAGAGTCTTCTGTGTGAGAATACCTCTCAAAGATGGTAGGATAGTGTATTATGTGCGGATAGGGATGCTGCATATCGCAGCACATCCATATACAGGTGATGTTTACTCAGAAGTTGAGGAAGAGCCGACAGCAGGAGCAGAGAAGGTGCTGAGCAGGATAATATCTCAGAGTTAAAAAGGAGATTTCAAGATATTCACCTAGAGGTTACCTTTTTAAATAAGGCTAAACAGACTATTTGCTAGAAGCTGCTGGGGTATAGTCTTGGCCAAGATAGCTCGTGTACCAACGGGTATACCGAACTTAGACGGTTTAATTGACGGGGGGTTTCCTCGAGGTAGCGTTATACTGCTGACAGGGGATCCTGGAGTCGGAAAAACCATATTCGGCCTCCAGTACCTGTATGTCGGTGCCCTCGAGTACGGTGAGCCTGGGCTCTACCTAACAGCAGAGGAGTTCCCTGAAGAACTCAAGCTCACAGCCCAGCAGTTCAACTGGGACGTGATGTCTCTAGAGGAGAGCGGGAAATTCTACTTCCTTGACCTAGCAAGCGGGAGAATAAGGCTCCCCTCCAAGGCCCTCACAAGCAAGGCCCCATTTGACCCAGATACAGTCCTAGTTGAGCTACTTGATGCAGTAAGGAAGATGGGGATACAGAGAGTTGTTGTAGACTCTCTTCCAGGTGTGCTCCTGACCATAGATGATGCTAGGGTAGCAAGAAGATTTCTACACAGGATGATTTCAGCCATGAAAATCCTCAGGACTACTACTCTGCTCATATCTGAATCCTATGACGGAGCCACCAACGCCTACCCACACCTTCTGAGCGGTGAGTTCCTTTCATCTGGCCTCATACGGATGTACTTTGAGAGAGAGGGAGAAAAGCTAGTCAGGAAGATGCTCATACAAAAAATGAGATATACACCACTGAACCTCAGGCCGTATACTGTTGAGATCACTAGCCACGGCCTTGTTGTCATAGTCTAGCTTCTGGCTTAGTAGACCTCCTCAGGCCGTATACCGAGGTATCGTAGAATGGAGGAGATGTAGTTAGGGCTTCTCCGACTCCAGCTCTTGTCTCTACCTCGACTTTAACACCTGGCCTAGCATACTCTGGCTTCAGGTAACCCATTGCGATCCCTGTTCCGACGGTCGGGCTGTGATTTCCGCTCGTTACAAAGCCTACTTCCTCTCCGCCAACCATGACCCTGTTCCCCTTCCGGGGTATGTGGGGGGTTATCATCTTAATGCCTATCCTCTTCCTGGAGATCCCCCTTGCTAGCTGTGTTTCAATAGCCTCTCTTCCTATAAAGGAGCCCTTGTCTAACTTTACAAACCTCATCAGATCTGCTTCAACTGGCGTGATGCCCTCATCTACGTCGTTTCCGTAGAGGACGAAGCCTGCTTCAAGCCTGAGTACGTCTCTTGCAGCTAGCCCACATGGCTTCGCTTTAACAGCTTCCCCGATCTCCAGCATCTTCTTAAAGACCTCAACTGCGTTCTCAGGTTCCTCTGCGGACACGTTGAAGACATAGAGCTCGAAGCCGTCTTCTCCGGTGTATCCGGTCCTGGTAGCAAATACCTTTATACCGCTTATTTCCATCCACACTGCACTGAATCTACTTACATTGCTTAGGTTTAAGCCGGAGGCCTTCTCGACTGCTCTTGGAGCTAAAGGGCCCTGAACCGCTATGCTCGCACTGCTGAATGTTATGTCAGTGATCTGCACGCTTAGATCCATGTCGGCAGCCACCTTAGCAAGCCATTCTCCTATCTTCACTCTGTTAGCTGCATTCACTACAAGAAAGTACTTATCCTTGCCCATGCAGGTCAGGATACAGTCATCTTTGAAGCCTCCCTTCTCGTTTGTGATGAACGTGTAATGCCCTTTAAGAGGCTGCAGCTTTGATACATCATTTGTCGTCGACATCTGCATGAGCTCTAGTGCTCCCTCACCTTCTATGAAGAACCTTCCCATGTGTGAGACATCAAAGAGCCCATATGAGTTTCGGACTGCTAGAACCTCCTCAGTGACCTTAGTGTATCTTAGAGGCATGCTCCATCCTGCAAACTCAAACATCTTAGCTCCAAGCTCCTGATGAAGCGAGTATAGCGGGGTTTTATCCAGCTTCAAACTGAGCCACCCAGCTTCTTTGAGCACCTTCTTCAAACGCTAATTTAATATCTTTATACTGATGAAGGGTATAGGGCGTTAGGTTGAGCAGTAGCATAGTTAAGAGGCTTACTGAGATTGTCGGCGAGGAAAACGCGATAACGGATCCCCTGACTCTGATGGCCTACTCCTTTGACGCCAGCGAGAACGGGGAAGCACCGTCGATTGTCGTCAGACCTGGGTCAACAGAGGAGGTTGCTAAAGTCATGCAGGCAGCTAACGCATCAGGTACACCTGTCATCCCAAGAGGAGGAGGGACCTCGCTTGCTGGAGCAGCGCTCCCCCTTAAGGGGAGTATAGTGCTTGACATGACTAGGATGAATAGAGTCATCGAGGTAAGCAGAGAGAACCTCACTGCGCTGGTTGAAGCGGGGCTGAAGCTCAAGAGCTTAAACGACTCGCTAGGAGAAGGCCTCTTCTTCCCGATAGACATAGGCAGCCCTGAGGCAGCTACAATAGGAGGCATGATAGCTACCAACGCCTCAGGGATACACTCTCCGATGTATGGGTCTACTGGAGACAGGGTGCTAGGGCTGGAGGTGGTTCTCCCTAGTGGCGAGGTAGTTCAGGTCGGATCTAGGACTTATAAGACGGTCTCTGGCCTGGATCTCAAGAGGATATTCATAGGAAGCGAAGGGACTCTTGGCGTGATAACTAAGGCCTTCATCAAGCTTGCTAAGAAACCTAGCAGGTATGTCCTCCTAGTTGGGTTCTTTGAGAGCGACTCTGACGCTGCTAGAGCAGCATCCAAGATAATAGCTTCAGGCCTCAGGTTTTCAGCCATGGAGTTCATGGACAAAGACACTGTCGAGGTTGCCTCTGCAAACGGGCCTGCCAAGTCTCCTGACACCGGAGCTGCCCTCTTCGTCGAGTTCATAGGTGAGACTGAAGAGGGGGACGCTGCTAGAGAGGCTGAGAACGCTATGGTGGAGTGTAGAGCTAAGAGGGTCATCGTAGCATCTGGTGAGAAGGCTGACAACCTGTGGAAGGTCAGAACCAGCGTCTATGAGGCTATAAGCAGGATATACCCGCCGTTCATGCAGCTTGACCCATCGATCCCTGTATCTAGGATTCCAGAGTTCCTCTCAGCCCTAAGAAGAATATCGAGAATGCACCGGATAAACATACTCGTATACGGGCACATAGGTGAGGGAGTACTTCACCCGACTATAATAGCAGACAAGAGAGACCAGAAGGAGATTATGAGAGCAAGAGCTGCTGTGAGAGAGATACTTAAGGAAGCTCTTAAGCTTGGGGGAAGCCTCACTGGCGAACACGGGATAGGGGCTTTAAAGAGCAAGTACGTGAAGATGGAGTTCACACCATATGAGCTTGAGTTCATGAAGAAGCTTAAGCAGATACTAGACCCCAAGGGGATCTTAAACCCAGGCAAGCTGGTGTAGCAGATGAAGCTTGGTGAAGAATGGCATATAGCAGCAACATACTGTAATAGGTGTGGAAGGTGCAACACCAACTGCCCAGTGTTCCAGGCGATGGACGGCTTAGAGACGTACTCTCCTAGGGGGTGGATAGAGCTCATCAAGCTGATGGAGCAGGGGAAGATAGAGATAAACGTGGATACCATAAAGTACGTGTTCATATGCCCACTGTGCTATAGCTGTGATGCTAGCTGCCCAACTGGAGTAGAGGTCACTAAGCTGATCAAGGACGCTAGAAGAGCTGTGGTGAGCGAAGGATATGTGCCACCAGGCAACATATCAGGTAGGATAACGAACATAAACAGGTGGGGGAACCTGTTTGGTACCCCATCCCAGGGGAAGTGGGTCCCAAGAAGGTACGAGAGCAAGGAGAAGGCTGAGAGCATATACTTCCCGGGGTGCTTGTCCTCACATGTCTACACTGAGATAGCGCTGAGCAGCTTTGGGCTGCTACATGGCCTTGGCTATGAGCTGCTTAAGGAAGTCAGCTTAAATGGGTGCTGTGGAGAGTACGCTGAGTACTGTGGACATGAGGGAGTTAGGAGCATAGTTCTAGAGGAGCTCTCGAAGAAGCTTGACAAAGCTGGTGTAAGCAGAATAGCATCTAGCTGCCCACACTGCGTCATGTCGATGAGAGACCTAGATGGAATAGAAGTGCTGCATGTAGCTCAGGTTTTAAGCGAAGCTGCCAAGAGAAAGAAGCTGAGGTTCAGGAGGTTTAGGAAAGCAGCGGTTTACCACGACCCCTGTGTGATGTCTAGGAAGCTAGGGGTCATCGACGAGCCTAGGGAGCTCCTCCAGATGATTCCTGGCCTGAAGCTGCTTGAGTTCGAGAAGCATGGAGTGGAAAGCTTCTGCTGCGGCAGTGGAGGAGGCGTCGCGCCTGGAGCTGACCCCTCTATCTCGCTGAAGGTCACTGCATTCAGGATAAAGGAGGCAGTTGAGATGAAAGCTAGCGTCCTGATCACATCATGCCCACACTGCTATGGGCAGTTCCTTGAAGCAAACAGCGAGCTTAATGCCCCAATTAAAATATGGGATATAGCACACTTTGTGGACACGCTAGCTAAGTAGCTGCTTTATCGACTCCTCTATGATGTTGCAGCCTGCTTCAGCCTCCTCCTCCGTTATGTTCAGTGGCGGAGCTATTCTGAAGCTGCTTAACCCGCATGGGAGCAGTATCAGCCCCCTCTTGAGGCACTCCCATAGAAGCTTCTTCCTCTCCTCTACTCCAGGCGTCTTCCTGGCCTTATCTGAGACCACCTCCACCCCGATCATGAGGCCTAGCCCTCTAGCATCTCCGATTAGTGGATACTGCTCAACCCATTCCCTAGCTCGCTTCAGTATGTACTCTCCTATTCTCCTGGCGTTGTCGTGAAGCTTGTCTCTGAGTATGACCTCTATAGTCTTTAAGGCAACTGCACAAGCCAGTATGTTCCCTCCGAAGGTATTCGAGTGAGCTCCTTCATCCTTGAAGCTGTATTCCTCTCTTAGGACTGTAGCCCCCATCGGGATGCCGCTAGCCAGAGCCTTGGCGAGCGTGTAGACATCAGGTGTGATATTGAAGTTCATTATTCCGAGGAACTCTCCTGTCCTGAACATTCCAGCCTGAACCTCGTCATCGATTAAAGCTATCTTGTTCCTATCGCAGATCTTCTTGATCTCCTGGTAGAACTCAGGTGGGCCAACTACATAGCCTCCCTCGCCTTGAACTGGCTCTAGTGCCATGAAGGCCACGTCATCTGGGCTGACTACGGTGCTTAAGAGGACTTCCTCTATGTACTTTGCGCACCAAATGTCACAGTCTGGGTATGTGAGCTTGAACCTACACCTGTAGCAGTACGCGTAGGGGGTGTGTATGACTGGCCTTAGAGGATGGTATCCCTTCCTGTGGACTATCTTGCTGCATGTTAAGCTTAGTGACCCAAGTGTCCTGCCGTGAAATGCCCCTATGAATGATATTGCTACAGGCTTCCCTGTCGACCTGACTACTGCCTTATAAGCTGCTTCAACGGATTCTGTCCCGCTGTTCGACAGGAACACCTTTACTGGCTTCATGCCAGCCGGTGAAAGCTCAGCCAGCTTCTCAGCTAGCTGAAGCTGCTCTGGGTTATAGTAGTCTTGCCCAGCGAAGTGTACTAGGCTGCTTGAGTACTCCCTAATGGTCTCAGCTATCTCAGGGTGGGCATACCCTAGGTTCATTACAGCTATTGCTGAGGAGAAGTCTAGGAACGTGTTTCCATCTATGTCCTTTATGTAGCAGCCTTCTCCGCCAACTCCAACTAGGGGGTAGAGCCTAGTGCTCTTTGCAAGCACCTTCTCAGATCTCTCAACAATCTCCCTAGCCTTAGGGCCAGGGAAGCCTGGGGATACGCTAGGCTTCATGCTGTCACATGAGGCTGCAGCGTGTATGATTTAAAAAAGTGAGGCAAGCAGGTATGTGGAGCTGAGGAGAGCTCTGGTGAGCGAACATGGGGCGAGTAAGAACTAAGCTCGTGAAGAGGCTTGGAATGACCCTGTTTAAGCAGTACGAGGGGATGTTCACAAGGGACTTCGAGCACAACAAGCAGATTGTAGGGCAGATTCTCAGGCATGCACCGAAGAAGATCAGGAACCAGGTTGCTGGCTACATAACTAGGCTAGTCCGCAGGAGAGAGGAGGGGACTCTGATAATATAATCAGATTAGATCTTCGAGCTGCGTCTTTAGAGGAGCTAGCGAGAACTTCTCGTCTACCCTCCTCACTAAAGATGGGTCTACTCTCTTGGCTTCTCTCCTGGCTTCCCTCTTCCTTCTTCTGATATATGCTACTATCCTCCTAACCCCGTCAGCGGTTATGAGTTCTCTGCTGCCAGCCTTGCGGGTGCACTCACTCCAAGCTGGTGCTCCTGGGGCAGGGAAGCCCCTGAACGTGTAGAATACTGCCAGCGCAAACTTTACCTCAAAGAGGTCTAGCTCACTTAGCCTTATTGGAAGCTTCTCGAACACCAGCTCCTGAGCCTCCTTGTCTAGGATCTGCTTCAGCATGCTGTCTAATAGCCAGGGCTCCTCAGAGTACCTGTCAACTAAGTGGTCCAGGTCAACTACACTCATCTAACACCCCCCAATGGTTTAAGGTCTGATCACCCTGCCCCTATGTATGAAGCTGAGGAGGCTTATTTTAAGCAGAGCAGCACGCGTATCCGTACACGGGCTTGGTGTCATAGGGCTTCCACTGGCGTTACTGCTATGCAGGTCTGGTTTTAGGGTTGTTGGGGTGGATACTAGTGAGAGGAGACTTGAGGAGATCGAGGAGAAGAGAGCTGCAGCGAGAGAGAAGGGGGTCCCTGAGCTCCTTGAGGAGGCATTGTCTAGCAAGAGACTTCAGCTGGTGAGGAGCCTCAGCGAAGCAGATGAGACCCAGATCCATGTGATATGCGTTCCAACCCCAATAGAGGAGGGGAGAGCTGACTTAAGCTACGTCAGGCAGGCCATGGCTGAGATATGTGGGCACATGAGTGAGGGAGAGCTTATAGTAGTTGAAAGCACTCTGCCACCGCTATCCTCGGAGAGAATCCTCATACCGCTAGCTGAGGAGCTCACTGGGCTAGCTGAGGGGGAGGGGTTCTACTACGCTTACTGCCCGGAGAGAGCTTACCCTGGCAAGCTGATTGAGGAGCTAGTTGAGAACAGTAGGGTTATTGGGTGCAGAAGCAGGGAAGCAGGGGAGCTAGCTAGCCTCCTGTACAGGGCGTTCGTGAGGGGAGAGATAGCTGTGACATCGCTCAGAGTAGCTGAAGCAGTCAAGCTCGCTGAAAACGCGTACAGGGACTTGAACATAGCCTTTGCAAATGAGCTTGCTCTGATCTGCGAGGAGATCAAGGCCCCAGTTAACGAGGTCATTAAGCTAGCAAACATGCATCCTCGAGTAAGCATACTGAAACCTGGGATAGGAGTTGGTGGCACATGCCTCACCAAGGACCCTCTTTTCCTTGCATCCTTCAGCAGGCAAAGCGTGATCAGAGCTGGGAGAGAGATCAACTCCCGGATGCCAGAGCACGCAGCTGCAGCCTTGCTTGAGAGCTTAACTCAGCTAGGGCTTGAGCTGAAGATAGCAGTGCTAGGAGTCACTTACAGGGGAGATGTTGACGTGGCCGTTGAGACTCCTGTCAGGCCTCTGGTGGAGAAGCTGATTGAGGCTGGAGCTGAGGTTAAAGTCTACGATCCTTATGTGAGTGAAGGCTTTGGGGCTCAGGTAGCCTCTTCTCTGCGTGAAGCAGTCAGAGGAGCTAACTGCATAGTCATCGGAGCAGACCACGCTGTGTTTAGGGAAATGGACCTTAGGAAGCTCAGGAGTATGGTGGAGAGGCAGGGACCTGTCGTCTTCTTCGACGGGAAGCTGGCATTTGACAGGAAGACTGTAGAGGAAAGCGGGTTTATCTACAGGGCGCCCGGCGTCCCACTGGGGATAGCATGAGAGTTGGGATAATAAGCCGTAGAGAGGATGCTTGGCATACAGCTGAGCTGTCTAAGGAGCTGAGGAGGAGGAGTGCTGAGCCCTTCGTTTTCGACTTCCCAGATATGGTGGCTAGGGTCGGCTTTGGAGCCCCGATATCAGCTAGGGGAGTAGACCTCCTGAGCGAGGTAGCTAGCATCATAGTCAGGCCTATCGGGAGGGGTTCTCTTGAGGAGATAATATTCTCGATGGATATGCTGCTGACACTGAGCAGAAGAGGGCTTCCAATAGTGAATGAGCCTAGGGCCATCGAGAAGTGTGTTGACAAGTACTATGCTCTTGTGACCCTGGAGGAGGCTGGGCTCCCTGTGCCTAGGACTGTGGTGTGCAGGAGCGTTGAGAGAGCGCTGCGAGCTTTCGATGAGCTTGGTGGAGACGTCGTTGTTAAGCCTATATTCGGGAGCAGGGGAATGGGCATGACTAGGGTGTCTGATAGAGAGGTCGCATGGAGAGTGTTTTCTGCGCTAGCCTTCGGTAGGATGGTCCTGTACATCCAGGAGTTTGTGGAACATGGTAACAGAGACATCAGAGCGCTGGTCTTAGATGGGGAGGTTATTTCATCCATGTATAGGGTGGGAGGAAGCTGGAAGACGAACATAGCTCAGGGAGCTAGGCCTGTTACTGTGAGGCTGCCAGAGGAGCTCCAGGAGCTCGCTGTGAGGGCCTGTGAGGCTGTAGGCTGTAAGCTAGCTGGAGTGGACATGATCGAAGCTAAGGATGGGAGGGTGCTCATCGTTGAGGTGAATAGCCAGCCTGGATGGGAAGGGCTTCAGAGGGTGACGGAGTTCAGCATAGCTGGGAGGATAGCTGAGTACCTTATCAGGATTGGTAGACGCTAGAGCTTCGAGTAGAGCTTCCATAGCTTGTCTCCAACGTGATGTATGTTCTTTATGGCTCTCCCCTTGCTGCTCAGCTTTATCTCATCTGAGCTCATCAGAGCTATCCCAACTGCAATTATGCTACCGAGCTTCTCTTCAGCTACAGCTACGCCAGCTCCCTCCTTGAAGTCCCTGCTGAGCGAAACTATGCCAGGGACCATGACGTGAGCTCCCTTCGCGATATAGGGGACTGCACCGACGTCTACAGTCACCTTAGGGAGGTCTATGCTGAACTTCTCTAGGCCTGTTATAGCCGGTATAGGCTCTCCACCAGCTAATAGCAGCACTGGCGTCCTATCTACTAGAAGAACTTGTGCCTCCTCTGCGTGTGCTAGCTCAAACTCAGAGTCTCTTGCTGATGAGATGAAGTCTGCTAGCTCAGGCCACCTCTCTGAGGCTATGGCAGCTATCCTCCTGGCCTCCTTCCTCTTTATCCTGTGTCTACGCACACCCAAGTGACCACCAGGTTTGTAAGTTGATGTTCTAATAATTTGTCAGGAGTACTAGGCTGGGGCCTACAGTGATACTAGAGGTCAGGCTAAGAGACTTCATGACATTCGAGGGAGATGTCTTAGTCCCCTTTAGGCCTGGGCTGAACATCATAGCTGGGCCAAATGGCGCTGGGAAGACCTCTATAGTCTCTGCTATACAGCTCTGCCTTGGCTCCCTGGCTAGAGAGAGGAAGTCTAGGATATCAGACTTCATCAGGAGGGGGAAGAGGGAGGCTGTGATCTCTACTGTCATAGACAACAGGCCTAGAGGAGGAAGGAGAGCCATACCATCAATCAACTCCGACAAGGTGGAGTTCACTAGAGTGATAATGCAGAGGGGGAGAGGATCTGAGTACTACGTGAACGGGGTGTATAGGCAGTACCGTGAGGTTAAGGCGATACTAGATGAGTCTATGATCTCAGTTGACAACCCGCTTGTCGTCATGCCTCAGGGGAAGGTCAACGCGTGGATAGACTCTAAGCCTAGAGAGAGACTCCTGTACTTCGAGGAGCTTTTAGGGCTTGATAAGCTGCATGCTGCAATAGCAGCCATGGACAAGGGCGTCGAAGAGCTTGGTAGCAAGCTATCTGAGCTGGACGCCAAGCTTAAGGAGCTGAGGGCTGAGGTTGAAGGCAGGAGGAGGGAAGCTGAGCTCCTGGAGAGGAAGGAGGAGGCTCAGAGGAGGCTTGTAGAGCTGGAGAGGATGAAGATAGCTGCTGAGGCACTAGAACTTAAGGAGAGAATAGAGGAGGCCCTTAAGCAGGTACACGCGCTGGAGAGCGAGGCCTCTAGGGCTAGAGCTAAGATAGAGGAGAAGAGGGCGCTTGAGAGGGGGGCTCTCAGCAGGATCGAGCAGCTCACAATGGAGGAGGCAGCTGTCAGAGAGAAGCTTACTAGAGCTAGGGAGATGAGGCAAGCAGCTAGGAGGAGGATGGAGGAGGCTATAGGCCAGCTTTCAGACGCCCTCTCAAGCCTAGATGTGAGCTCGGCTAGGCTAGCGCTATCCAAGCTGCGAGAGGCTGTGAGAAGCTTCGAGAAGGCCGTTGACGAGGTTTTGTCAGGAGAGCTTAGGCTCAGAGAGATACAGGTAGAGAGGGAGATCAATGAGAGAAGCATGCAGCAGGCCAAGGCCTCAGCTCAGAGGTGGGCTAGGAGAGTAGATGAGCTGGAGCAGCAGATAGGCGGCATTGAAGTAGAGGTGGCAGAGCTTAAAAGGCTTCTAGATGACAGAAGCAGAGTCGTCACTGAGGAGGAGATCTCAAGAGCTCCACCTGTGAGCGAGGTTGAAGCTGAGCTTGAGAGAATTCGAGGTGAACTCGAAGCTCTGAAGTCTGTAGACCCTCTTGCAAGAGAGAAGCTTAGGGAAGCTACTTCAGTGCTTGAGAGGCTGACAGAGGAGAGGAGGAAGATAGCTGAGGAAAGGGATTCCATCCTAGAAAGGAGGAAGGAGGCAGCCAGCAGGTGGCGTAGCACGCTAGAGCAGGCAGTCCGCGACGTGAACACCCACTTCCAAGAGCTTATCAGCAAAGTTGGTGGAGAAGGGTATGTCGCACTGGAGGGAGCTGACCCGTATGAGGCTGGCCTCGAGATATATGTCGGCTTCGATGGCGCTCCACCTGAGGCTGTGAGCAGCATGGCCCACTCCGGTGGCGAGAGGACGCTTTCTACAGTGGGGCTGCTGCTTGCAGTCCAGAAAATGAAGCCCTCCCCGTTCAGGATACTAGACGAGTTTGAGATACATCTGGACCCTGAGAACTTCGAGAGGGTTTCTCTCCTCCTCAAGGAGGCGTCCAGAGACACCCAGTACATAGTGGTCACGCCAGCTAGGCTGAGGATCCCGCCTCACGCGGATAGAGTAGTCTTCATATCGAAGTATGAGGGGGCTGTGAGTGTACAGTTCAGAGACAAAGGTTAGAGCTTCCCTCAGGAGGGCTATACAGAGGTGTGAGATGGCTCTCCAAGGGAAGATAGATATAAGCGATGTGCCTACCAGCAGGTACCTTAGGCTTGCCGGGCAAGCTATTCAGATCGGCAGCCCCATGCTCCTCAGGCTTGTTGGAGAGCTTCTGCCGAAGGTCATCAGGATACTGCTAGCTAGAGTTGAGAGGAGCATTGCAGCTGCCTCAGCAGCACTCACCCCTGCAGGAGCCATAAGAGAGGGGCTTAAGCTGGCTAGCAGGATGAGGATAGCTGAGATTGTGGCTTTAGCCTGGCGGCCACTAGCTTCGGTTGACGGGCCCCTCAGCGCTGAGGTCATAGCCAAGCTAGCTAGAGCCTTCCTAGAGCAGCCGGATAGAAGACTGGCGCCCCCTGAGCTGCAAGCGCCTAGGCCTTCTACAGCTGAGCCCAGCAGCATGCTGTTCAGCGACGTAGTAGAGGCAGCCAGGGAAGCTGCTCAGCAGCTGGCTGGAAGGGAGGTAGACCTCAGCGAGCTAGCAAGCTCGTGGGAGGAGCTCCTCTCTATGCTTCAGGCTCTAGCTCACCTACAGCAGAAAGGGGAGATAGCTGTTGAGAAGAAGGGGAGGCTTCTGAGTGTTTCTCTAAGCCCACCTGAAAGAGGAGCTCACGTGTTTTGGGTTGATAGAGAGGAGTGGGGGGAGGATGAAGAGAGTTAAGACTGGAGTTGAGGGCATAGACCGCATGCTGTCAGGAGGGATCCCAAGAGGCTTCCTGGTGTGCGTGTCAGGTGAGCCTGGGACTGGGAAAACGGTGTTCTGCCTTCACTTTGCGTGGGCAGGCATAAGGAGCGGGGAGAAGGCCATATACGTGACTACAGAGGAGTCCAGCAGCTCCATCATAGAGCAAGCCTACCAGTTCAACATGGACTTCAAGCTGGCTGTAGACGGGGGGATGCTGATACTGATCGACACATTCGGGCGTGGTGAGTGGACTCTGTCAACGCTGAGTGTCGAGGACCTCGTCAGGAAGATCGTTGAAGCGAAGAAGAGGCTAGGGCGTGGTGAAGCTAGGTGCATAATAGACTCGCTCTCAGCATTCTGGCTTGACAAGCCCGCAATGGCCAGAAACTACTCGTACTACATAAAGAAGACCCTAGCTCCATGGAAGCTCACGACCCTCGCAGTCACGCAGTATGCAGTGACGACATCGCAGGCCTTCGGCTTCGGGCTGGAGCACGTCAGCGACGGGATAATTAGGTTCATGAGAGCTGTGAGGAGGGGGGTGCTTCAGAGGTATGTCTTGATTGAGAAGATGAGAAACACCCCTCACGACCTTAGGCTGCATAGAGTAGACATAGTTGACGGGGTGGGCATGGTTGTGACACCGCTGAAGGAGCCTCTTAGGAGAGAGGATGTAGCTCTCCCTAGGGAAGTGGCTGAGAGAATCATAGAGGCGAAAGCTAGAAGGGAAGCTGAGATCCCGTGAGCTCCCTGAGCGCCCTCTTTATCATCTCATCTAGCTTCGGGGTCTTCCTCCTTCTCCTCGCTTTGGGGTAGGGCATTCCCCCCACTACCTCATATGCCCTCTTAGCTAGGTGGTCTGCTTCACCCTCTACATACCTTGTCTTCCACCTCCTATCATGCCTGTACTCCTTGGGTAGAGCCCAGCTCAGCTCAAAGCTGTCTATGTCATCTGGAGTAAAGCATATGCAGCAGAAGTCTAGTAGCCTGTGAAGTGAGAGCGGTGCTGTGAAGACTCTCTGAAGGTCTATCTTGTTCTCCACTCTGAGCCCTCTGGCCTCATATCTCTTAGATAACTCGTGGATGCGGCTCTCTACCCTGAGCTTCACGTACTCTACTATCGAGTAGGCTATGTCAGCTGGGTGTATTTTCCGGAGGAGCTCACGTGAGAAGGCTAATGGGTTTAAGTGGACGTGTACTCCTCTACCAGACCACTTCAGGAACACCGACTTCACTACACCAAGCCTCTCCAGCTCATCGACTACGGCTCTGGCAGCCTCTAGTGTGGCCTTGTAGAGGCTTGGAGTGCTATCAATGTCCCATACTGGAGCTGACCTGGCTATGTTGCTGAGAGGGGCTGTGTCCTCTTCTCTAGCTAGAGCATGGTACTCGTGTATGGTAGCGTAGACTGACCTGGCATTAAGCTTCTCCACGAGCGTAGCTAGGTCCTCTGGGCTGGAGATGGTGATTGGGACCTTAGTTTTGCCTACTCGAAGGTATCTTGTAAACACCAGCCTGCTACCCAGGGTAGAGTGAACTGCAACCCAGCGGCGCCTACAGTAGCTGGAGATTTCCTCCGCAACGCTCCTCCTCTTGTAGTAGCTGATAGGATCCAAGCTTCTAGTGGATGGCAGTCACTTTCTTAAGCGTTTAGTGCTCCTATAGGTTTGGTGCCTGAGTTGGTTAGCAGCGATGCAAAGAGGCTTCTTCTCATGGTGCTCTATAGGTCTGGCAGAAAGCCTGGAGCTAGCATAGCAGAGCTTAGGAAGGAGTTTGGGGACAGGCTTGAGGAGCTAGTGGAGGAGCTGAACGAGAAGCTAGCTGAGCTTGGGCTTAGGCTTCACCTGCTTGAGGAGGAGGGGCTTGCTGTAATAGCTCCATCTGAGCCTGTAGGAGACATCAAGCTTTCACCGCTCGACTCGAATGCTGTAGCCTGCCTTGGAATACTAGTTGGGCTCTTTACGGCAGGTAGGGGAGTCGTTAAGAGAAGTGAGTTCTTAGAGGTTGCTTCGCGTAAGGTTGGAGAGGCTGAGGCCAAGATATGCCTTGGAGAGCTCGCTAGAGAAGGCTACGTGAAGGTGAAGGGGGATGAGATACAGCTCTCCTGGAGAGCTTTCTTCGAGCTCGATGTTGAGAAGCTAGCTGAGAGCCTGGCTAGGGAGGTGCTTAAGCTATCTGGGTAGTTGGTCTCCATGGGCGCCTTTAGCCTGCTGTGCAGAGAGCTCAGGGAGAAACTAGCTGAGGTTGGTGTCGAAAGGGAGACTGAGATCCAGGAGAAGGCTATACCGCTCATTCTTGAGGGGAGAAGTGTCCTGCTTATAGCCCCTGCAGGCTGGGGGAAGACAGAGGCAGCTGTCCTTCCTGTGCTCCACATGATGCGTGAGGTCAAGGAGGCAGGCGTGAAGCTCCTCTATATAACCCCACTGAGGTCTCTTAACAGAGACCTCCTTAATAGAGTGGCTAGGTACGCTCATGCCCTGGGGTTTAGGGTAGGGGTTAGGCATGGTGATACCAGCTCAGGTGAGAGGGAAGCTCAAGCTAGGCATCCTCCAGATGTCTTGATAACCACCCCGGAGAGCCTTCAGGCCATCCTCCCAGGGAGGATGATGAGAGCTGCCTTAAGAGCTGTCAGGTGGGTTGTAGTAGATGAGGTGCATGAGTTCCTTGAGAGCAAGAGGGGAAGCCAGCTTGCAGTCCTCCTGGAGAGGGTCAGAGAGGTCTGTGGAGGCTTCCAGGTTATTGGGCTCTCTGCGACGATAGGGTCCCCGGAGTCTGTAGCTGAGTTCCTAGCTGGAGGAGGAGCTAAACCTGAGGTCGTATCCCTTGACATAGGTAAAAGGGTTGAAATCAGAGTTGAGTACCATGAGCCATCTGGGGAGGACGCTAGCAGTGCTGAGAAGGTTGGCGTCAACCCATGGCTTCTAGCTAGAGCTAGGAGGATAGTTGAGCTAGCTAAGGCCAGTGGCAGGGTGCTTGTTTTCACCAACACGAGGTCTACAGCTGAGCTCCTCTCGCGTGTGATAGCTGAGCTCTCTCCAGACGTGGAGTTTGGAACCCACCACAGCTCTCTCTCCAGAGATATTAGAGTCGAAGTTGAGTCCAGCTTGAAGTCTGGGTTCCTGCTTGGAGTAGTATGCACGTCATCTCTTCAGCTTGGCATAGACATAGGTGAGCTTGAGCTGGTAGTCCAGTATGGCTCACCTAGGACTGTAACCAACCTGCTTCAGAGAGTTGGTAGAGCTGGACATAGAGCTTGGAAGAAGTCTAGTGGAGTTGTGCTAGCTGAGACTCCCCTCGACGTAGCTGAAAGCCTAGCTATAGTTAGGCTAGCTAAGCGTGGCTGGCTTGAGAAGCCTAGGATTCCGGAGAAGCCTCTCGATGTGCTAGCTGTCCAGCTAGCGGGTTTGACGCTCGACGGAAGGCGTAGCCTGAGGGAGGTGTATGATGTCGTCAGGAGGGCATACCCGTATAGAAAGCTGACAGTGGACGAGCTTAAGGAGGTAGTTAAGGCGCTAGGGTGGAGTGAGCAGCATGGTAGACTTGTGGCTAAGAGGGGGGTATGGAGATACTACTATGAGAACCTGTCTGTGATAAGTGAGAGAGAGGAGGTGGAGGTGGTAGATGATAGGGGGCAGATCGTAGGGTACATGGATCCGCGGTTCGTGGCGCTCTACCTCAGTGAAGGGGAGGCTGTGGTGTTTCAGGGCAAGGTCTGGATTGTGGCTGAGATCTCTCGAGACAAGGTGAAGCTGGCGCCCTCTAGAGAGCACATGGGGGAGATACCGTGGTGGGAGGGAGAAACCATACCTGTGCCTAAGGAGGTCGCCGATGAAGTTTTCGAGGTGCTTAGAGAGGCTTCTGAGGAGCCTGGAGACTACGCTAGGGCAGCTGAGAGCCTTGCTAGGTACGAGGCTGTAGACTACCAGGCAGCTCTATCCCTAATTAAGCTGGCGAGAGGCACCTTACAGGCTTTAGGAGTGCTTCCCAGCAGAGACATCATGGTAGCAGAGAAGGTCGGTGACTCGATAGCGTTCTACTATCCTCTGGGGAGGAGGGGCGCTGAGGCTCTTGGGAGAGCTGCAGCATTTAAGGCTGCATCGCTGGTAGGTAGGCCTGTTGGGCTCAGGATCAGCCCATATGGGTTTGTCATTGAGGGAGTTGAGGAGCTTTCCCCCAGGGAGGCTTTACCCTCTCCAGGAGAGTTTGAGGAAGCCCTCTCCAGCAGCTTGAGGTATACTCCTCTGCTTAAGCTTGCTGTCAGCGAGGTGGCAGGTAGGCTTGGAGCTAGGGAGGAGGCTGAGAAGCTCCTTGATCTCAGCCCGGAGCAGCTTGCTGCAGCCATAGATGGAACTGCACTGCTTAAGCAGGCTATAGGAGACATCCAGCACAAGTACTTAGATGCTGGGGTTGCTAAAGAGGTCCTGGAGAGGATCCATGATGGAAGCATCAGGCTTAGAGTTGCTGAGAGAGACGAGCCTACTCCACTTTTCACTGAGGTATCCTCTAGGTTCCCAGAGGTCGTCAGGCCGAGTTCTATCAGCTCACTGCCAGCCTCTGGCAGCTTAAGAGATAGGGTTGTCGCTGAGCTATCTAGGTCTCCTCTCTCAGCCTATGAGCTCTCTAGGAGGCTTGGCGCCCCGCTTAAGGACGTGCTTGATCTTCTGGTTCAGCTTAAGGATGAAGGAGCCGTTAGAGACGTCCTCGTGCCAGATGCTATGGCTAGGATTTGGGTTCTGAGGAAGAAGGGCATTGAAAGCGCCAGGGTGGCTGTATCAGAGCTCATTGAGCTGAGGTCTAAGATTAGAGCTGACAGGATAAGCTCTGTTAGCAGCCTGATCCGGGCGCTGGACATGCTAGGGGCGGTTTCTCCCAGAAGGCTTCTTAAGATGACAGGTAGCAGCAGTGAGGACTTTAGAGAAGCCCTTCAGAGAGCACTCGAGAGCAGGAGAGCAGTCTTAGTCCATACTTTAGCTGGGGGGCAGCTCATTCTCTTAAGCGAGCAGTTTAGCTCGTATGTGATGGGAGTTAAGCCATTTAAGATGAGTAAGCTGAGTGAGGTTACTGCTGAGCTCCTTAAGATCATGGGCGCCGCTACAGCTGAGGAGCTTGCTAGGAGGCTTGGGGAAAGCACCAGGTCTGTTAGAAGGAGCTTAGCTGAGCTTCAGGCTCTTGGGCATGCGGTGTGCTATGGCAGGGAGTGGAAGTACAGGAGGAGAGTAGAGAGCTGGGAGTGGAGGCCTCATGGTCTTCTGCTGTTGCTCTTGAAGAGCGGCCCTAAGACCCTCGGGTACTTGGCTAGGGTATGCAATGCTAGCAGAGATGAGGTTCTTGAGGCTCTTGAGAGCACACGTCAGGTTGTTAAGCTTATTGTCAGAGGTAGAGGGGTGAGGAGGGTTCTCTACTGCTTGAGATCCCACTTCAATGCTATTCTTGAGGCTCGAGAGCGCAGCAGGCCTCGATGACGCTGTAGCTCCACTTCACTGCAGGCTGGACTATCCCGTCTACCCCCAGCTTGACTGCAGCTTGGTCTACTGCCTTCCTGTACTGCCCTCCTGGCCTCATGCAGCCTAGTACCAGCCTTTTATCAGGGAACATGAGCCTTGCTGCCAGCATCACCTTAGCTACCTTGTCTACTGGCGGAGGAGAAGCCTCCTTCATTGGTATTCTTCTGCTGGTGACTAGAGCTAGTAGAACTAGCGTCTGGAAGCTTCTTCTTGAGAGAATTCTGAGAGCATTGACCTCCCCCTTGAGCCTCCCGTAGTACAGCCCTATACAGATGTGGGGGGCGTATGGTACGCCTGCCTTCTCCAGGTTTTCTAGGGTCTTTTCGTAGTCTCCGTATGTTATTGATAGGTTTGTCAGCTCTTTGATCGCTGTGTTGCTTGCTATGAGATCTACGCTGGCTACGTCTACTCTGGCTTTAGCTATCTGCTTAGCTTCCTGGTAGCTGAGAACTCCCGTGTGTATGTTGAATGAGAGATCTAGCTCTTCTCTGAGCCTCTTTATTACTGGGAGGAACCTGAGGATTGGAACCTTGCCCTCTCTAGTATACCCTCCACTTATCAAGAAGCCCTTAGCTCCCCTCTCAGCTAACTTTGTGCATACCTCCCAGAGCCTCTCTGGCGACTTAGCTGGATGCATGTGCCTTAGGAAGTAGCCTCCACAGTACTTGCATCCAGCCTGGCACCATGTGCCTGTGACTGATATCGGCGGGAACTTCGGGTTGGGGAGCTTTACTGGGTAGAATGCATCTACCCTCTTGGGCTGTGCTGCTAGGGCATAGAGCTCCTCTATGCTGGTTTTGGAGCATATGATGGCTGACGCGGTCTTTAGCGATATGCAGCCCGTAGCCTGGATTTCTCTCCTAGCTTCATCTAGTAGGGGCATTGCTACCGTGTAGCTAGTCAACCTTATAACCCTGTGGTGGAGGCTTAAGCTGGGTGTCGACTTGAAGTTCTCAGTAGTGGCCGAGTACTACTCAAAGCTTGAGAAGACCACTAAGAGGCTTGAAATGACTGCTCTCTTAACCGACCTCTTCCTTAAGACCCCTCCTAGCGAGCTTCCTAAAGTAGTATACCTGACTCAAGGTAAGCTGTACCCTGATTTCGTCGGCATTGAGATTGGGGTAGCTGAGAAGCTCTACCTTAGAGCGCTGTCTCTAGCTTCTGGTGTGAGTGTTAAGGAGCTTGATGAGCAGCTTAAGCAGGCTGGCGATGTAGGCGTGCTGACTGAGAGGGTGCTGTCTAAGAAGCCTAGCAGCTCTCTAGCAGCGTTCATGGGGCTTGCTGAGGAGGAGCTCACCGTCAGCGAGGTGTATGGGACCTTAGATAAGATAGCTAAGGTCTCAGGCGAGGGAGCTCAAGAGACCAAGATAAGGTACATTGCTGGGCTCTTGAAGAAGGCTAGCCCTCTTGAAGGGAGGTACATCGCCAGGATAATCCTGGGTAAGCTTAGGCTAGGGATAGCTGACATGACTATCCTCGATGCTCTCGCTGAAGCCTTTGCTGGAGGAAGGGAGAACAGGCCTATACTGGAGCACGCTTACAACATATCAAGCGACTTAGGGCTTATAGCTGAGGTTGTAGCTGAAAGGGGAGTTGAGGGGCTCAAGGGGATCAAGCCTAAGGTAGGTGTCCCCATAAGGCCTATGCTAGCTGAGAGACTTCCAACTGCTGAGGAGATCTTAGAGAGGATGGGGGGGAAGTGCATAGCAGAGTACAAGTATGATGGAGAGAGGATGCAGATACACAAGAGTGGAGACAGGGTTGTGATATTTTCTAGGAGGCTTGAGAACATAACCCACCACTACCCTGATGTCGTTGAGATGAGCAGGCGGCACATTAAGGCTAGGGAGGCAATAGTTGATGGCGAGTGTGTGGCTATAAACCTAGATACTGGCGAGATGCTGCCTTTCCAGGAGCTGATGCATAGAAGAAGGAAGTATGGCATCGAAAAGGCTATGGAAGAGTACCCGACTGCAGTCTTCCTCTTCGACTGCCTCTATGTAGATGGAAGAAGCTTGCTTAACCTGCCTCTACTGGAGCGTAGGAGGGCTTTAAAGGAGATAGTGGATGAAAGCGATAGGTTTAGGCTAAGTGAGCACATAATAGCTAGCAGCATAGAGGAGCTTGAGGAGATGTTTGAGCGAGCCATAGCAGATGGATGCGAGGGGCTCATAGCCAAGTCTATAGCAGAAGAATCCGTTTACCAGGCTGGTGCAAGAGGCTTCCTGTGGATAAAGTGGAAGAGGTCTTATCAGTCTAAGATGGTAGAGCCTGTTGACTTAGTCATAGTAGGAGCTTTCATGGGGCGAGGTAAGAGAGCGGGAACCTATGGTGCGCTCCTCCTGGCGGCTTATGACAGCGAGAAAGACCAGTTTGTGACTGTAGCCAAGTGTGGAACCGGCTTCACAGACGAGGAGCTATTCAGCCTGCCTAAGGTGCTTGAGCCCTATAAGAGGGATAGCAAGCATCCTAGAGTCTACTCTAAGCTGGAGGCGGATGTCTGGTTCACACCAGCTAAGGTTATAGAGGTTATTGGAGACGAGATAACTCTCTCACCAGTCCACACCTGTGGGCTAGATGTGGTCAGGAGAGGAGCTGGGCTAGCAATAAGGTTCCCTAGGTTTACGGGGAGGTGGCGAGAGGACAAGGGGCCTGAAGACGCTACTACTGTGAAGGAGATAGTGGAGATGTATAGGAGCCAGCTTAAGAAGGTCACTGAGTAGCAGATAGCAAACAAGTTTAAGGCTTCTGTCTACTCACCTTTATATCAGGGAGTTAGAGCTGCTATTAGGTGGCTGCATGAAGCAGCTTACTGCCATGCTCGTCTTCCTGCTGCTTGCCTCCCAAGCTCTAGCAGCAGGCTACGAGGACACCCTATGCCAGAGGTTTGAGCTGCTAGCAGGCCGTGAGATCGTAGTCGTAGCTAACCCTGAGTCGCCTGACTGGGAGTATGCGAGCAGTCTTGCTGAAGCGCTTACTTCAGCTGGCATGCCCTGTAGGCTCTCCTCAGATCTAGAGTTTGACGTGAGCATGCTTGGAGCTGTGAACATAATCCTCGTCGGAGGCCCTATAGCCAATAAAGCGACTAAAATGCTTCAGGACAACCTCTCTGTAGTGTTCTACTCTGAGAATGGCAGGATCTTCATGTACGCTGCAACTGTTAAGCTAACTGGAGCACAGTGGGGGGTAGTGAACATGGAGGAGATATCTGGGTCATGGGTGGTTCTGCTAGCTGGTATAACCAGGAATGGGACTAAAGCTGCTGTAAAGGCATTCCTAGAGGCAAAGAACCTCCACCGTGAGGTGGCTATAATAAGGGCTAGAGACTCAGAGTACGGGGTTTACATATGCCTTCCAGCACTTAGCCAGGCTGAGAAGGAGAGCAGAAGGATAAAGCCTAGGGGAGCAGGTGTAGTTGCAGTAGGGCTGCTTGAGCTAGCTGACGGCTAGCGTGCCCTTAGAAGCAGCTCCTCCAAGTCTTTTGCTAGCCTCTCAGCAGGCACGCCATCTAAGTCTATAACCATGGTGTTCCCACGTGAACCTCCACGCTTAGCTACTATATACCTGCATTTCTCCAGGTACTGCAGCTCCCTCAAGAACTGGCTATAGGAAACCCTCCTCACCCCCATGACCTTGCACATTGTGTTGTACTGGCTCCAGACATCGCCTGTCTTCACATAAGGCTTCTCTCGGCTCTTCAGAAGGGAAGCTACTGCTAGCAGGATGGTAGCTTGCTCCGTAGTCAGCTCACTAATCCCCCAGCCGTCTCTTGGACAGAC
>QMWA01000009.1 GCA_003661385.1 Thermoproteota archaeon
AAGCTTTGACAGCAAGAAGCCGCAGGAAAAGTGCTTTGTCTCCCATGCTCACCTCGACCACCTCCCAAGCAGGAGCTGCAGGTGTGTCTGCAGCCCTGAGACCGCCGCCCTAGCTAGGCTAAGAGGAGTCACGCTGCTAGAGGACAGTACACCTCAGATCAAGCTGCTTGATGCAGGCCACGTCTTGGGGTCTAAGGCAGCCCTCATAGAGGACTTCCTGCTGTTCACAGGTGACATATGCCTGAGGAGCAGAGGCTTCATGGAGGGCTTTAAGCCTGTGAAGGCTCAGGTACTGGTCATAGAGTCAACCTATGGCTCAAGCAGCTTCCAGTTCCCTGACGCTGAGGAGGTAGCTAAGGAGGCTCGCGATCTCATAGAAGAGATGCTCAGTAGAGGGCACCCTGTAGTGCTGATGGGATACCCCCTTGGGAAAGCTCAGATCCTGATCCACTTCTTCAGCTCTATAGCGCGAGTTGTAGCCCACTCTACCGTAGCAAAGTTCACAGAAGTCTACAGGAGGTTCGGAGTAGATTTACCTGATGTCCTAAGCTACCCGAAGGCTAGGCTGGCTAAGGTATTGGAGAGGGAGAGCTGGGTGATGCTCACACCGATGTACAGCTCCACAAGCCCTCTGATACAGGCGCTGAAGAGGAGGCATGGCGTCAAGACCATGGCCTTCTCAGGGTGGGCTGTCACCAGCAGCTTCAAGGCTAAGCTTGGAGCAGACTACGCTTTCCCACTAAGCGACCATGCTGACTTCCACGACCTGCTAAAGGTGGTGGAAGCCGTGAGCCCTGAGCTTGTAGTCACCTACCACGGGCAGAGCTCCAGCCTAGCTAGGGCACTCAGGCAAATGGGGTTTGCAGCTGAATCCCTCGCAGAGAAGAAGGCCATAGACCTATCCCTGCTCTGGAGGAGGTAGCTTACGTCCCAAGCTTCCACGACTCAAGGTACTTCTGCTGCTCTTCTGTCAGCTTATCTATCTCCACGCCTAACGTCTCAAGCTTGAGCTCAGCTACCCTCCTATCCACCTCATCTGGGACATTATAGACCCTGCTCTCGAGTTCTCCCCTATTCTCCATAAGATACTTCACACAGAGAGCTTGAAGGCTGAACGACAAGTCCATCACCTCGCTTGGATGCCCCTCTCCACACACCAAGTTAACTAGCCTGCCTTCAGCTAGGAGATACAGCTTCCTACCGTCTTCAAGCTCATATTCCTCAACATTCTCCCTTATCTTCCTGACTCTCCTGCTGATCGACTTCAAGTCCGGTATGCTAACCTCCACATTGAAGTGCCCTGCATTCGCCAGCATCGCCCCAGACCTCATCCTCATGAAGTGCTCTCTCGTCAAGACGTCCTTACATCCAGTGGCGGTTATGAAGACATCTCCTATCTCAGCTGCCCTCAGAGAGGGCATAACCTCATGCCCATCATAGTAGGCTTTCAGAGCCTTAATCGGGTCCACCTCACACACTATGGTGTGCGCCCCAACAGCTCTAGCCATTTTCGCAATGCCCTGCCCACAGTGCCCATATCCCAAGACCACAACCTTCTTCCCTGGGAGAAGTATGTTGGTGCACCTCAGCACTCCATGCAGGCTGCTTTCTCCAGTCCCATAGTAGTTGTCGAAGAGCCTCTTAGAGCTAGCATCGTTGACCGCTACAACCGGGATCCTGAGATCTCCACTCTTCTCCATGGCCTTAAGTCTTATCACACCTGTCGTAGTCTCCTCCTGCCCTCCTATAGCCTCATCGAGCATATCCTTCACGTGCGCTGTCGCTATCAGATCTGCTCCATCGTCAAGCATGACCTGGGGCTTCTCCTCGAGAACCCTGCTGATGCTCCAGTAGTAGTCGTCACTGCTCTCTCCTCTCCACGCGAAAACAGAGATCCCGTCCTCGACGAGAGCTGCTGCGACATCATCCTGAGTGGAGAGGGGGTTGGATGCGCACAGGTATACTTCAGCTCCACCAGCCTTCAAGGTCCTAACGAGGACAGCTGTCTCCTTGGTCACATGCAGGCACGCACCAATCCTCACACCGCTGAGGGGCTTACCCTTAGAGAACTCCTCCCTCACCCTCATAAGCACTGGCATGTGCCTCTCTGCCCACTCTATCCTGAGCCTCCCCCCGCCAGCTAGCTTGGTGTCCTTCACACGGTAGTCCAAGATACCACCAGCAGGTTAAAATCTCATCAGTAATAAGAGTTAGGGCTAGCGTTGCCTCGAGTCAGGAGAGGGAGGAGAGAGGACCTAGAGGACATAGTGAGGCTCGAGCTAGAGTGCTTCGCGAGCCCATATCCCCCTGCTTTCATAAGCTACATGCTCAAGAGCTCCACCCATACGCTTCTGGTATGTGAGGTATCTGGTGTAACCGTTGGGTATGCAGCTGGGAGAATAGAGGGGAGTAGGGGCCACCTGCTATCAATATGCGTGTCCAAGCGACACAGAAGGAGGGGGCTTGGAAGAATGCTGCTAAAGGCGATGGAAGAGGAGCTCAAGAAGAAGGGTGCAGAGGAAGTGTACCTCGAGGTCAGGGAGGACAACCATGCTGCACTAAGCCTCTATGCATCTGCTGGCTACAGGCAAGCTGGCAGAATCCCCTGGTACTATGAGGATGGGTGCCCAGCGATAGTCATGAGGAAGAGCCTTAAGCGTATGCAAGCTGAGCCTCCTCAACCTCCTCAAGCAGATCGACTTCCTCCTCATCTAGCATAGCAAGCAGAGCATAAATGCTCATGCCAAGCCTGTCTGCAGCCTCAGCTAGTGTGAGCTCTCCCCTCCTATACCTCTCCAGCGTCTTCCTGAGCTTCCAAGCTCTGACATAGTCGTCTAGCGCCTGCCCTATGATCATGGCTCTACTCTTCCTCTCCTCCTTAGCTATGGCCTCAAGCTGCTCAACCAGGTCACGGGGGAGCTTAGCCCATATCCTAACTTCCCTACTCTTCTTTGCCTTCCCCATGCTATCCAACCTAGGAGCCTGGGGCGTGAAATTAAAGCTTGCGGTCAGAGCGTCACCTGCCACAACTCCTTTTAAACCAATAAGAGTCTCAGTGCATGGGGTGTAAGCTTGCCTACCTGCAGCTACTGCGGGCAGCCGATACACGGAGACGTATACTACTGCACAAGCTGTGGCTCAGTGTTCTGCAAGAAGTGCAGCTTATCCCCTGAGCTGGGATACCACTGCGCGAGCTGTGGAGCACTGCTGACAAAGGAGTCAGCCATCTTAAAGCCCCTGGAGCCATACTACACTAGGCCATGGTACCCAGTTCCAGTCAGGGGAGGTAAGCTGAGCTTCACAGGCAGAGAGCTATCAGACATAGCACTAGCCCTAGCTGCGCTCCTGATCTCAGCCTGGATACTAGAGAGAGGGGGGCTAAGGACGTTCCTGGTGGTTTCACCAGGGATAGCAGTAGGGTTCCTGCTGCACGAGCTGGCACACAAGTTCACAGCTCAACACCTGGGGTATCAAGCGGAGTTCAGGGCGTTCTGGATGGGAATCCTGATAATGGTCCTGACATCGCTAACAGGGTTTATACTGTTCGCTGCCCCAGGTGCTGTCGTAGTGGGGGCAGCCTACCACTGGAGGGAAAGAGACCTAGGCCTGATAGCCTCAGCAGGCCCGCTAACCAACATAGTGCTGGCATTGCTATTCCTAGCTACAGCCCCGCTAGCATCAGGGCTTGCAGCAGGCATCTTAGGGTATGCAGCCAAGATAAACAGCTGGCTTGCGTTCTTCAACCTCATCCCACTATGGGAGCTAGATGGCCGTAAGATAGCAGCCTGGAGCTGGAAGGCCTGGGCGCTTCTGGCGGCAGCAGCGCTAGCCCTGCTGGTACTGAGCTGATAAGATGCCTCCGATACTGGAGCTCATAAGAAAGTACTTCATAGAGCCAATATTGAAGGGCTCAGGCTACAACCCAGTCAACACAGCAGCATATGCAGCTCTATTCCTGCTAGCTCTGCTGATGGTAGTGAAAATATTCGAGAAGCTCAGGCTCCTGGAGGGCTTCATAGGGACAAGGAAGTTCACCCTGACCATGGTGCTCTACGGCGTCATGGCAGGCCTCCTGAGGGTAGCAAGAGACGCAGGCGTCACAAGCACGCTGCTCCTCGTGACTCCGATGATATTTGGTGTGATGACGGCTGTGTTCCTCTCCATGGCGGTGGCATCAAAGCTGCTTGGGTCTCCACTCCCATTTCAGCTAGCTCCGCTTCCATCCATAGCTGTGCTCGCCGTCCTAGGAGCTCCTCAAAACCTGAGGGCGCTAGCATACATCCTAGCACTCAACCTCCCACTGATAGCAGCGTACATACCTGCTAAGCAGAAGTCGGTGGTCGCGCTGGTGCACAGCCAGTACTTCGACGCTACAGCGACTGTAGTGGCCATAAGCCAAGGCTACTGGGAGCAGCACGTGATCCCACGGCTTATACTCAGCATCCACCCCTACCCCCTAGCTGCTGTGCTGTTCATGTCGCTGAAATCCCTGGTAGCGCTGCTGCTCGCCAGAGCTCTAACCACACCTGAACTGGGGTGGAAGGGGGAGCTAGTCAAGGGGATACTAACCTCACTCGGCTTTGGGACAGGGGTGAGAGATGCGCTGAGAGCCACCTACCTCGTGTAGAGCTGACAGCTGCTGGAGACTGCAGAGCTTAGGGCCTGAGGCTGCTACAGGGCACATACCCAGGCATGCCTCGCTGGCTCCAGCCACCTGCTGGCTTGCCACTGGAGACCAGCCTCTGCAGCCGATAAGCTGGCAGCCACAACCTTTTTAAGTGGAGCATACGCCCGTAAGTGGCTCAGAAGGTGGGTGCATGTCTGCTGCGAAGTATGCTGCAGTGTTCATAGTTGGAATACTTGTAGGCGGCATAGTGGTATACGGGGCTTTTCCAAGGAAGGTGGTTAAAGAAGTCGTCAAGGAGGTTCCAAAGGAAGTTGTTAAGACCAAAGAGGTTGTTAAGGAGGTTACAAAGGAGGTGCCAATAAAGCCAAACTTCGTGATAGTATACGACCAGGCAACCAAGATACCTGAAGGAGAGCTCATGAGATGGACTAACATAAACCCAGGTGGCCTATACAGCCTAGAGCTCTCAGCTCTGATCCTAGCAGCAAGATATGAGACAGATGCTGCCAAGAGAGCTGCCCTGTACGCTGCAGTCCAGAGGCTAGCTAACGACGAGCTCCCACTAATCTACCTGTACCAGCCCCACATAAGGCTACACTACTGGAACTGGGTAAAGAACTACTATGCCAACCCAATTGCACCAGACTTCAAGATAAACTGGCTCGAAAAGGACCCAAGCGCACCGAGGCCAGACCAGATAGTGTATGTCACGATAGGTGAGCCTGAGTCTCTCGACCCTGCTGTCTCATATGAGTCAGCAGGCTGGTTCATAGCTGGGAACGTGTATGAGAGGCTAGTAGAGTACTACCTAGATCACACCGATTACGTGATCCCTGGGCTAGCTGTCGCGTGGGCAGTAAGCCCAGATGGCTTAAACTACTACTTCGCTATAAGAGCCGGAGTGAAGTTCTACGACCCATATGAGGGCAAGACCTACGACCTAAAGCCATCTGACGTAGTCTTCTCGATAAAGAGGGTCGCTGGGATAAAGGAGAGCCCAAGCTGGATAATAACAGACTTCATAGATGTCGATGCAGTAACGGTCGTGAGCGAAGATGAGATGAAGGACATACTCGCAAAGGGCCTAGACGTACCAGTGAAGGGCAAGTCATACACCGTCAAGAGCCTAGACGAGTGGGTTGATGTCTTCAAGAAGGAGTTCCCTGAGGTCCCATACCAGAAGGACTTCCAGATAGCAGGCTTCGTGAAGGTCCCAATGATAGAGCCATACCCAGCTCTCCCACTGCTAGCATCAATAGTAGGCTCAATAGTCTCAGAGGACTACATCAAGGCTCATGCAACACCAGATGACCCATGGGCTACTGAGTACATGTACGAGCACCCCTGTGGAACTGGAGCATACTACGTTGAGTCATGGGAGCACCAGGCTCAGATCGTGCTCAAGCCCAACCCACACTACTGGGGGCTACCAAAGCCCAAGATAAAGGAGTTCATCTACAAGATAGTGCCAGAAGCCCAGAGCAGGATCCTGGCGCTGAAGGCTGGTGACGCTGACTTCGGCTACGTGCCAGCTCCAGTGGAGGAGCAGATGGAGGGCGTGACCCTAGAGCACGGCGGCAAGACCTGGAAGTTCATCCAGGAGAGCAAAGGCTATGACCTAGCGCAGGTACACCTGGTACCAAACTGCGCTAAGCCGCCATTCAACAACAAGCTCGTAAGGCAGGCCTTAGCCTGGGCGATACCATACGACGAGATAATAAAGACTGTCCTGATGGGGCATGGAGACCCAGTCTACGGCCCGATAGTCAGAGGCCTCTTCGGCTACACCGAGGATGGCATAACAAAGTACAACCTGAACCTTGAGAAGGCAAAGGAGCTGCTGAAGAAGGCTGGAGTAGACCTATCAAAGTACAGCATCGAGATAGCATACAACGAGGGCAACAAGGTAAGAGAGCAGATAGCAACAATCCTACAGCAGACATGGAGCCAGCTGGGATTCAAGGAGGTGAAGGTCACAGCATACGCGTGGCCAACTTACATAGACAAGCTGGAGACCGGAGACTTCGACGTGGGCATAATAGGCTGGGGAGCCGACTACGCTGACCCAGACAACTTCGCATACCCACTGGCAACAGGAGGATACAAGTTCATAGGCCTAGAGGTAGTCTGGCTGAGCCCAACTGAAGCCACAGTATTCAAGACCACCAAGGACATCATCATGATAGCTCCATCAGGCAGAGCGATCGTAGGCTAGCCTCCCCCCACACATTTTTGCAGCCTCTCACCTGGCTCTAGCTGAGACAGCTCCTCCATAAGCCTTTTTAGGTATGCTTTTCAAGGCTAGAGCAGGGGTTCTAGGTGGCAGAGCTAAAGTACTACCTGATACGCAGAGTGATAACCTTCCTACCGACAGTTGTCGGGATGCTTTTCCTCGTGTTCCTTGTCTCGCACATAGTCCCAGGGGATCCAGCTAGGCTATGGGCTGGCCCTGAGAAGGCAGTTAAGCCTGAGGTGCTCGAGAAAATAAGGAGGCAATACTACCTAGATAAGCCATGGTATGTTGCTTTCTGCTACTATATGAGGGATGTGTTTACTGGAAACTGGGGCAAGTCTCCTGTAACCAACAGGAAGATAATAGACGACATAAAAACATACTTCCCAGCTACAGCTGAGCTAGCAATAGTATCTGAGCTTCTGATAATAGCTGTGGGGGTTCCATTCGGGATAGTATCTGCTCTAAAGAGGGACTCGATAATAGACCATGTTGCGCGTGTTTTCTCGCTGATAGGGACCTCGCTACCAATATTCCTCACTGCAATATTCTTCCAGTATGTGTTCTACTTCAAGCTCAGGCTCGTTCCTCTCGGTGGCAGGGGGGTTAAGCCTGAAGTCGTGAGGACAGGCCTATACATTTTGGACAGCTTGCTGTGTGGAGACTGGCATGCACTCTTAGAGAACCTCAAGACGATAATCCTCCCTGCACTAGCTCTATCGATGTTAGGCATGGGGATAGTCACCAGGATAACTCGGAGCAGCATGTTGGATGCACTAGGCTCTGACTTCGTGGACTACGCGAAGATGAAGGGCTTGCCGAACAGGTGGGTCATTTACAGGCATGCTCTCAAGAATGCGCTGGTTCCAGTGGTCACAGTCTTGGGTCTCCAGTTCGGTGGCTTGCTAAGCGGGGCAGTAATAACTGAAACAGTGTTCGCTAGGCCTGGTGTAGGGAGATATGCTGTCCAAGCAGCTTACTCCCTAGACTACCCCGCTATAATAGGGGTCACCCTGCTGATAGGCCTCGTCTACATCTTCGCTAACCTCGTAGTCGACATACTCTATGCCTGGATAGACCCTAGAGTCAGGCTATGAGGTCAGAGCATGAAGGAGAAGCTAGCTCGCGGACTAAATAGGATGCTAGACTTAATGGGCTATGGGGAGAAGTGGAGGGAGTGGAAGCGGAAGCGCAGAGCGATGTTCGAGGAGTGGGAGCTGATGTACAAGGCCCTCAAAAGGTCTCCTCTGGCTAAAGCTGGAGCTGCAATGGCTGTAGTCTTCTTTATCCTAGGAATTTTTGGCCCACAGATCCTAGCACTGATCAACGGCCTGTACAGCCTTCTCTACAGCCAGGGTATCATAAAGCAGAAGATTGTCCTTGACCCCTACAAGATATTCGCTGGCCCACGCCTCGGGAAGCCAAGCCTCCTCCACCCATTTGGCTGCGATGAGTATGGCAGAGACCTATTCGCCAGGGTGCTGACTGGGGCCAGAGTATCCCTGATAGTCAGCGTAGTAGTGATATCTCTCGGAATACCACCTGGAATACTTCTGGGCCTAGTTTCAGGCTACTATGGCGGGAAGGTAGACGAGTTCATAATGAGGGTAACCGATGTGTTCCTAGCATTCCCAGCACTGGTCCTAGCAATGGCTATAGCAGCTTCTTTAGGTGCAGGCTTAAAGAGCGCCATAATAGCGCTCACTATAGTGTGGTGGCCAAGCTACGTGAGGCTGGTCAGAGGGCAGGTGCTGAGTGCAAGAGAGAACGTCTACGTCGAGGCTGCGAGAGCTATTGGAGTCAGCAACCTAAGGATAATGGTCAAGCACATACTCCCGAACATAATATCCCCTGTCATAGTCCTAGCAACCCTAGACTTCGGCACAGTGGTCATATTGAACGCTGCTCTGAGCTTCATAGGACTCGGAGCTCAGCCTCCTACACCAGAGTGGGGGAGGATAGTATACGATGGCCTAGACTACCTCATGATGGCCCCCTGGTACTCGATAATCCCTGGGACAGCGGTATTCCTCACAGCACTGGGCTTCAACCTCCTAGGAGACGGCCTCAGAGACGTTCTAGACCCCCGGATAAGGAGGAGCATAGAGTTCGCATCAGGTAGAGAGTAGTGGGAGCATGAGCAGGAGAGATGAGATCCTCAGGATAGAAGACCTCTATGTCCACTTCTACACCTATGCTGGCGTCGTCAAGGCGATAGATGGCGTCAACATGAGCGTCCTGCGAGGCGAAACCTACGGGCTAGTAGGTGAAACAGGCTGTGGGAAAAGCGTCACCATGAGAGCAGTTCTCAGGCTGATCCCACCACCAGGCAGAATAGTAAAAGGCAGAGTAATATTCAACGGAGTAAACCTACTGGAGCTGCCAGAGGAGGAGATGAGGAAGATCAGGGGAGCTAAGATAGCCTATATAGTGCAAGATCCGACAGCAGCACTAGACCCCCTCTACACGAGCGGCTTCCAGGTAGCTGAAACAATCCTAGCGCACGAAGAGAACGTAGGCAAGAAGTCGGTATGGGAGCGTGTAGTCTCACTGTTCAAGTCAGTCCTCATACCCGATGCAGAGAGGAGGGTTAAGCAGTACCCACATGAGTTCAGCGGAGGGATGAGGCAGAGAGTAGTAATAGCATGCGCCATAAGCGAGAAGCCAGAGCTCCTGATAGCAGACGAGCCTACGACATCAGTAGACGTCACGGTGCAGGCGCAGATCCTGGAGGTCCTAGAGGACTTGAAGAAAACCCAGGAGATGACCATGATCCTGGTAACACACAACCTCGGGCTAGTAGCTCAGATATGCGATAGGGTTGGTGTCATGTACGCTGGCTCAATAGTTGAGGTAAGCGATGTCTTCAGGCTGTTCGAGGAGCCTCTCCACCCCTACACGAGAGGTCTGCTAAACGCTATACCCCACGTAACCAGAACCCAATTCAGGCTCGAGCCAATACCTGGCACAATTCCTGACCTGATAAACCCGCCACCAGGCTGCAGGTTCCACCCCAGGTGCAAGCACGCAACGGGAATCTGTAAGAGGGAGAAGCCTAAGCTGAGGGAGATAGAGCCAGGCCGCTTTGTCGCATGCCATCTGTATAGAGGTGATTAGCTATGGAGGCTCCGCTCATCCAGGTAAAGGACCTGGTAAAGTACTTTCCCGTGAAGAAGCTGTTCATCACAGTAGGCCAGGTCCACGCAGTGGATGGCGTTTCATTCGAGATAATGAGGGGAGAGACCTTCGGGCTGGTAGGCGAGTCCGGGAGCGGGAAGACAACGCTCGGCCGCCTCATGCTAAGGCTTCTCACACCAACCTCAGGGGACGTGGTTTACAACGGGAGAAGCATATTCGAGCTGGAGGGAGGTGAGCTGAAGGAGTTCAGGAGAAGAGCTCAGATAGTGTTCCAAGACCCCTACACGTCGCTCAACCCACGCATGACGATATATGACATACTGTCTGAGCCAATAAACGTGCATAAGATCAGGATACCTGACAAGAGGGAGTACATAGTCAAGCTACTTGAGACAGTGGGCCTTGGTGAAGAGCACCTCTACAGGTACCCACACGAGTTCAGCGGAGGCCAGAAGCAGAGGATTGCTATAGCTAGGGTTCTAGCCTTAAGGCCTGAGTTCACAGTCTTAGATGAGCCGACCTCAGCTCTCGATGTCAGCGTCCAGGCGCAGATCCTCAACATGCTCAAGGAGCTGCAGTCAGAGTTCAAGTTCACATACCTGTTCATCTCACATGACCTATCAGTAGTCAAGTTCATGAGCCACAGGATAGCTGTGATGTACGTGGGGAAGATCATTGAGGTAGCTCCATCAGATGACCTGTTCTCAGAGCCACTCCACCCATACACCCAGATGCTCCTATCTGCTCTCCCCGTCCCTGACCCCAAGTACACGAGAAGCAAGCAGATAATAAAGCCAAGAGGCCAGGTTCCGAGCGCAATCTCGCCTCCACCAGGCTGCAGGTTCCACCCCAGGTGCCCATTTGCAAGGGAGAAGTGCAAGGCTGAGGAGCCTGAGCTAAGGGAGGTCAAGCCCAGCAGGCTAGTAGCCTGCCACCTCTACTCCTAGAGCTCGAGCTACCTCCCCCATCACCTTATCATTCTTCTTAGCTAGCACTCTGAGCCTCCTATCCTCTTCACCAGAGTTCAAGTCAAAGAACACATGGCTCTCAAGGCATACTGCAAACGGAACATACACAACAAGCTCTCTCTCAGGCTCTCTCACCTCACCAAGCTCCCTGATAATCCCTCTAGCCACCACAAGGTCAACTACATCCCTAAGCTCGTCAGCAGCCCTGACTCTGGGCTTAGGCATGAAAGCTGCCCTAGCAAAGTCGGCTCTAGCAAGCTCCACCGCATACTCAAACCTGTACTCACTAAGCTCCCTCATCCTGGACTCGGCCTCAGATGCAGCCTTGAGCAGAAGCTCTAGGAAGCTCCTGCTCTCCTCTGGAGTGCACCCCATGCATGCTCCAGCTGGCGCTCCAGGAGCCCAGCCTACAACCCTACGCAAGAGGAGCACCGCGTCAATAGGGTCTACCAGAAACCTCGAGAACACCTCATTGACTCCCACCAGGCCTCTATCTGTCTCTAGAGCCCTATACGGCATCCACAGCTCCTTCAGTTCACCAGCCTCGCAGGCCTTAGCTGCCTGCTTCAAGCTGAACCTCACGGGAAGATGCCCCACACGAGCACTCAAGACCTCCCCCAAGCTACCCCCTCATCAAGCCCAGTGCCTCAAGCAGCAGTGGTGGAAGTATGTCTGCTGTAGTCTGACACACATATGTGCTCAGCACGCTACCAGTACGCCTGTAAAGCTCCCCCTCGACCACTCCTGCGATAAACACGTAAGCTGCTCTGGTAGGAGCATACCCCATCGCGTAGAATGCGCATGCGAAGAGCACTGCCTGAGCCAAGTTACCCAACAACCCACCTACATGCTGCGTTATAATGGTCTGCGCGAACCCCCTGAAGTAGAGCTCTTCAGCTGGTATCAGGAGAAGAGAGTTCCACAGGATAAAGCCCCATGTAGCCCTCCAGTCTGGGAGCCCCACGGCTACAGCTGCTAGCGACGACATCCCAAGCAGAAAACCCAGCGCCACGTGGCTGCTAGCGCCACGCAGCCTCACTCCTATAGCCCCTATCCCTCTCTTGGAGAGCACTGCATAGGCCAGAGGAGAGCACAGCATGACAGCGTACACATGCAGGTACGTCTTCTCTGCAGTAGCCCCAAGCCACAGCATCAGAGGGTATGAGACTGCAACTGAAAGCAGCCCAAGCAGGCTGCCTCCACCTCTAGTAATGCAGGCCTCCAGCTTCAGCATCCAGTAAACCGAGCTGGTGAAGAGCACTACCCCAGCCAGGGTCAGAGTGAGCTCCTGGCTGCTCATCAGCCCTCACCTGGATAGACTCTTATAGCATGCCTCCTAAGGCAGCTCATGTGGGCTGGCTGGAAGCACATAACCAAACTAGACCCCGACAAGTACCTACCCAGAGAGCGGTATAAGGACGTTCTTGAGTCTGGCACCGACGCTGTAATAGTGGGTGGCACCCAGAATATCACCAGGGAGAAGGTCGAGTTTGTCCTCAAGATGCTTGAGGGAAGCAAGATCCCGGTTGTGCTCGAGCCAGCTAGCAGGGAAGTCGTCGTGCTAGAGGGCATAGACTTCCTGTTCATCCCATCAGTCCTCAATAGCCGCAGCGTAGACTGGGTCCTCAGGAAGCACTACGAGTGGGTTGAGCTATGGAAGAGGAGCTATGGGAGCATACCCTGGGAGAAGGTGGTGGGAGAGGGGTATATAGTTCTGAACCCAGATTCCGCTGTAGCTAAGGTGACTCGAGCTGATGCCCAGATCTCAGCTGAGAGAGCTGCTGCGATAGCTGAGCTAGCAGACCAGTACCTAGGGTTCCCGATAGTCTACATAGAGTACAGCGGGAGGTTTGGTGACCCCAAGCTAGTTGAGGCTGTATCGAGGTGCGTTAAGAGGGCAAAGCTGTTCTATGGCGGCGGGATAAATAGTAGAGAGAAGGCTAAGGTGATGAGCAGGTACGCTGCTATCGTAGTCGGGAACATAGTGTACGAGGACTTCGACAAGTACCTTGAGACCATAGTCTAGCTTAGCTTCTCCTCAGCATACTCCCTGAACTTCTCTAGCCCCTCCCTCAGGTCCTCTATCGACGTGGCAAACGATATCCTGAGGTAGCCCTCCCCCTCCTCCCCGAATGCTGTCCCAGGCAGGAGCGCTACACCCTTCTTTTGGAGCAGCTCATCAGCCACCTTGTCAGAGCTTAGCCCCAGCTCCGTAATGTTTGGGAACGCATAGAACGCGCCCTCAGGCTTAAGGCACCTGACTCCAGGTGTCCTGTTGAGCACCTCAACTACTAGATCTCTCCTCCTCTGGTACTCTCTGACCATCTGCTCCACCGGCTCTTGAGGCCCCTTCAGAGCCTCTATGGCAGCCCTCTGCACGAAGGATGTTGGACAGGAGACTGTGTTGAGCTGTATCTTCATTATGTGCTCTGCAACTTCACGTGCTGTGATGGCGTAGCCTAGCCTCCACCCTGTCATGGCAAACGTCTTGCTGAAGCCGTTGACGTAGATCACGTTATCAAGGCTATCACAGTGCTCTAATATGCTGGAAGCCTTCTTTCCGTCGAATACTATCCTGTCATATATCTCATCTGAGACGACTATCAGCCTCCTCTCAGCAGCTATCTCAGCTAAGCTCCTCAGATCCTGCTCGCTCATTATGAGCCCAGTCGGGTTGCTTGGTGTGTTTATGACCACCATCTTCGTTTTCTCACCGGTCTTCTCCTGGATGTCCTCTGCTCCAAAGCTGAACCTCTTCTCCTCACTCAGCTTGACCTTCACAACCTTAGCTCCAGCAAACGTAGCTGAAACAGCGTAAGCAGGGTAGGCTGGCGACGGCACTATGACCTCGTCACCTGGGTTGAGTGTAGCCATCATCGCAGCGAATATCGCCAGCTTAGCCCCCACAGTCACGACCACGTTCTCAGGCTTTATGTCAACCCCCTTCCTCTGCGACTCGTACTCCGCTATGGCCTCTCTCAGCTCCTGGATGCCATTAGACGGAGTGTAGTGGGTGAAGCCATCTGCCAGCGCCCTATATGCTGCCTCCTTGATGTGGCCTGGTGTGTCGAAGTCTGGCTCCCCTATCTCAAAGTGGTATACCTTCATGCCCTTGGCTTCAAGTTCCTTAGCCTTCCCCAGGACTATGAAAGCGCTCTCTACACCAAGGCCTCGCATGCGCTCAGCTATACGCCAATCCAACCACATCACCAGAGGGCCTACACTCCTACAGTATATTATCCTTCCTCTAAGCCTATGGCTTCTCAAGTGGAAGGAGCATCACTTCCATGCTCCTAACACCCACCATGCTCTTAGACCTCCTCACAGACTCCCACACCTCTCTCCCAGCCCCCTTAAGCACGAAAACATGTATCACGTTATCTCTTCCTCTGAACTTCATCTCGAATAGGAGGCTTCCTCCACACCTTTCTCTGACCCTCTCCGCGACCTCGTCCTCAGCTAGGAAACCCAGCACACACAGGACCTCCCCCGTGTACTCTCCGAGAGCAGCCTGGCTAAGCACCCTTCCATCAATGAACTCCTCTATAGCTGTCCTTATAGCCTCGGACCTGTTCCTGAAGCCAAGCTTCCACACCAGCCCATCAAGCCTATCAAGCAGCTCCTTGGGGAGTGAGACGCCAATCCTAGAGATCCCCCCCATACCACCCCCGCCTAGTTCAGCTAGATTAAGTTAAAAACATCTAAGCCCAGAGCATACTGGGGGTCTTGTGGAGGGCTCAGAGAAGTCTCTACGGTACTTTTATCTTGCAGGTAGCCAGTTTATCGATGAGATAAAGGATGCCTTCAGCAAGCTGGATCCTAAGCAGGTTGAGGCCTTCATAGACGCGATAGTCAACTCAAAGAGGGTCTATGTCGCTGGAGCAGGCAGGTCAGGGCTCATAGCAAAGACTTTTGCCCAGAGGCTCGTGCACCTTGGGATAAAGGTCTTTGTCATAGGCGAGACGGTGGTGCCAGCTGCTAGGCCAGGCGACACAGTCCTATGCCTGTCAGGGAGCGGAGAAACCAGCTACGTTGTAAACACAGCGCAGATAGCCAAGAAGATAGGGTGCAAGCTGATTGCTATAACCTCTCACCCAGACTCCACGCTAGCTAAGCTAGCTGACGTTGTTGTGGTGGTCCCAGGGAGGACTAAAGAGGACCTGGCGAGCAGAGACTTCATAGCGAGGCAGCTGACAGGCATACACGAGCCACTAAGCCCACTAGGCTCTCTATTCGAGGTCAATGCGATGATATTCCTGGAGTGCACCGTGGTCGAGCTCATGAAGAGGCTTAACAAGTCAGAGGAGGACCTCAGGAGAGAGCACCAGAACATAGAGACCCTGGGGTAGCAGGTTGAGCATCCTCAAGGACATTGTGAAGAGCATCAGGCTAGGAGCAGGCAGAGAGAAGCTCTGCCCAGTTTGCGGAGCAAGGCTAAAGCCTGTGAGGACGCTGGTATCCGGGTGGCTCACACCACAGAGCTACTACTGCGAGAACTGCGGCTACGTAGGCCCGATCTTCATGGACAGCTCCCAAAGCAGTTTAAATCAGAGAGCAGAGCCTAGGGGTAGCTATGAGGGTGCTCTAAGTCTCCTCAAGATAGACCCTGAGAAGACAGCTGCCAGGATAACTGAGTTCATAAGGGGCACTGTGAGCTCTGCTGGAGCAAAGGGAGTGGTAGTTGGGATGTCTGGTGGGGTAGACAGCTCAGTTGTCGCGTCGCTGTGCGTCAGGGCGCTGGGAAGCAGCTCTGTGCTGGCGTTGATGCTCAGGGACAAGCCTACCAAAGAGTCTGATGTGAGAGATGCCCAGGAGCTGGCAGAAGCTCTAGGCATAAGCCATGAGGTAATAGACATAGGTGACATAGCAGATAGCATAGCATCTTCATGCAAGCACAGCTCAAAGGTGGATCACATGGTCAGAGGCAACATTGCAGCTCGCCTTAGGATGATACTGCTGTATATGCATGCGAACATAGAAGGCTTCCTTGTAGCTGGAACCGGGAACAGAAGCGAGCTCCTCTTAGGGTACTTCACCAAGTACGGTGATGGAGGTGTGGACTTCCTTCCAATTGGAGGGCTATACAAGACACAGGTCTACCAGCTCGCCAGGTACCTGCAGATCCCTGAGAAGATCATCGAGAAGAGGCCATCTGCAGGCCTGTGGCCTGGGCAAGCTGACGAAGACGAGCTTGGGGTCTCTTATGAGGTCGCTGACGCAATACTCTACTGCACCATAGACCTCGGGCTAGACGCCAAGTCAACCATGGACCTGACAGGAGCCTCAGAGCAGGAGGTCTCTCGAGTACTAGAGCTGGTCAAGTCGTCAGCGCACAAGAGGGCAATGCCTCCCACAGGCCCGCTTCCAGCCAGATAACCTTATTACACCCAGGTAGAGCAGGAGGATATGCTGCGAGACGCCCTGCTGGTAGCTGCTGTCTACGTGTACGTCTTCGCTCTCATATCTGTAGGTGAGGCCTTAAGGAGGAGAGGCTGGGACCCACGTGTGACACGCAGGCTAATACACCTGTTTGCAGGAGACGCGATACTGATACTCCCCCTGTTCTCAAGCTGGTACTGGCCTGCCCTGATACCGATAGGGCTCGGGGTCCTCATGACAATAGCCTTCATGAAGAGAGTGGGGTTCTTAGCCTCCCCCATGGTCGAGTCAGAGGATGAGGTACTCCACGTGTATGGCCCAGTCTACTACATAATATCGATCCTGATACTGGTTGCAGTTCTGTTCGATGACCCCCTGACGGTGGTAGCTAGCGTTTTCGTGATGGCCTGGGGAGATGGAGCTGCAGCCATACTCGCTCCAAAGCTGAAGCGAAGGCACATGTATCCCTGGAGCGATAAGTCCATTGAAGGCAGCAGCATAGTCTTCGCCTTCTCGCTGGCAGCGATGGTGTTCACACAAGCTGTGATGAAGGCTGCATACGGGGTGTCTGCAAGCTCCCCTGTGGTGTTCACGCTAGCTGGAGCTGCTACCGCTGCTGTAGCTGAAGCCATGGCAGCTGGCCCGCTCAGGCACTTTGACAACTTCACAGTTCCATTAATAACAGCCCTCATACTACACCTAGTAGGGTGACCTCTTGCCTACAGAAGTCCTATGGGTCGACAAGTATGCTCCAAAGAAGCTAAGCGAGATCATAGGCTGGAGAAAGCAGGTTGAGGAGTTTGTAAGCTGGTTTAACAGAGCCTTAAGAGGAGAGGAGAAGAGGCCATGCCTGCTTGTAGGCCCACCTGGAGTAGGGAAGACAGCGCTAGTCCACGCGTTCGCTAGAGAGCGGGGTGTAGAGCTCATAGAGCTGAACGCCTCAGATGAGCGTAGCGCTGAGAAGATAAGGGAGCTTGAGAAGGTTGTCGTCACTGGGTCGATAACAGGTAGGCCAAAGCTCCTGTTCCTAGATGAGATAGATGGCATGAGCGGGACAGCAGACAGAGGAGGGGTCTCAGCCATACTCAAGATCATAAAGATATCGAGGATACCTGTCGCCATGGCTGCAAACGACCCATACTCGCAGAGGCTAAGGCCTCTAAGAGACATGGCCTACACGATAAGGTTCCATGCCCTGAGAAGCGACCTGATAGCCAGGAAGCTCAAGCAGATAGCTGAGGCAGAAGGCCTGAACATAACAGAGGATGCGATAAAGGCTATAGCTCAGAGGTCAGGTGGAAGCCTGAGGTCGGCTATAAACGACCTACAAGCTCTATCAAGCAGAGAGCTGATAACCAAAGCTGACGTGGAGGCCATGCTAGGAGTAAGGGACGTGCAATCCAATGTCTTTGAGGCCTTAAACAAGCTCTTCAAAGGCTCACCAGAGCTCGCGAAGCAGGCATTCGAGGACTCAGGCCTAGACCCCAGGGCGTTCCTCCTATGGGTCAAGCACGCTACCACCGTAGCATACTCAGACCCCGATGAGGTTTCAAGAGCATTCGACAGCTTGAGCAAAGCGGACATATTCCTAACTAGGATCATAAGAGAGCAGGAGTGGGGGCTCTTAAAGTACGCCATAGACTTCATGACGATGGGAGTCAACCTAGCTGGGGAGAAGCCAAGAGGCTTCATCAGGTGGGGTGTTCCATCAAGGTTCAGAGTCGCCAGAGAAGAAGCTCTCAGGTCAGCTCTAGCGAAGATAGCGAGACACACGCACACCTCAACCAGGGAGGTCAGGAGGCTGCTTCCACTGATCAGGATAATAGCATCCAAGGGCAGGCTGAGCTTCCTCTCAAGAGAGGAGCAGGCTGCTCTAGCTCCCCTAGCTAAGCAGCCGCCAGAGCTCAAGGAGGAGAAGGAGGCTAGGGCAGAGGAGAAGCCCAGGAGAAGGAGGAGGGCAGCGAGGAGGGCTGCGAAGAGGAGCAGCGGGCAAGCTACTCTAAGCTTAGGCTAGCTACCCATACCAGTATGGAGGTGTGTAGTACTCCACAGGCATAGCTCTAGCCCTCCTCCTTGCGAAGAGCTTTATCAGCGCTAGGCCTGTTAGGAAGCCTCCGACATGAGCCCAGAATGCTATCGAGGCTTCTGGTGCAAGCAGCCCGAGCAATAGCTGCATTATGAACCAGAAGCCTATGTACCACCTAGCGCTGATGTAGTAGATTACGGGGATGAACCTGAAGTAGAAGACTAAGGTCTCTATCTTGGCATTCGGGTATAGCAGGAAGTATGCTCCGAGGATGCCGCTTATCGCTCCGCTAGCCCCTACAGCTGGCACTCTCGAGTCCATGTTTATGACGAAGTGGAAGAATGTCGCTCCAAGCCCAGAAAGCATGTAGAACAGCACGTACTTTGCTCTCCCACAGGCATCCTCGATGTTATCTCCAAATATGTAGAGGTAGAGCATGTTCCCGAGGAGGTGCATCCAGTCGCCATGGAGGAACATCGACGTTATCGGAGTGTAGTAGAGCCTGTGGAACTTAGATATGAAGTAGTATGGTGTAAAGCCGTAGCGGAGAAACAGCCTCGCGAGCTCCGGCCTCGGGTGCACCACCTCCCAGAGGAACACTACAACATTTATTGCTATGAGAGCTGGTGTAACCACAGGTCTACGTGATGGCCTGTTTATGTCCCTCAGTGGAATCAAGCATGATCCTGTGCTAGAGTACGCATGTACTTAAAATAGGTTGTGGGGGTGTCTCAGCTGGATCTGAGGTCAGGTAAGCTGGTCATAGTAGCACACTGCCTACTAAACCCGAACACCAAGGTCTTAGGTGTGGCTAGGAGGAGCTCTGCCCTGTGGCCTCTGCTTAAGGCCATAGAGGATCACGACTGCAGCATATTCCAGCTCCCATGCCCAGAGCTAGGCTACTACGGCTACAACAGGTTCTGGGCTACAGTAGAGCAGCTAGACACACCTGGCTTCAGAAGGTACTGCAGGAAGCTAGCTACACTGGCCTTAGACTCCCTAGTGGAGCTGGCTAGAAACGGCATCAGGATACTGGCTCTAGTAGGGGTGGAGGGGAGCCCATCCTGTGCCGTAGGCAAGACCACATCTGGAAGCTGGAGAGGAGACCCGCACCTAGCTGGAGAGACCAGGAAGGTGAGTAAGCCAGGTGTGTTCATGGCTGAGCTCATCCAGCTCATGAGGGAGGCAGGCTTAGACGCTCCAGCCCTAGACATACGGGAGAAGTCGCCTGAAGAAGGCATCAGGCAGCTGAGGCTGATACTGAGGGGTTCAGCTTGACGTTTAAGATGAGAGCTCGAGACGCTGCTGGTAGGCTTGGAGAGCTCAAAACCCAGCATGGAACCATACAGACCCCAGCCCTCTTCCCTGTAGTAAACCCAAGCAAGCTGACCCTAACTCCATCTGAGATAAGGGAGCTTGGAGCACAGTGCATAATGACCAACGCCTACCTGATATACAAGAGCAGCCGCCTCAGAGAGCAGGCTCTAGAGCATGGCGTACATGGAGCTCTAGGCTTTGACGGCCCGATAGCAACAGACTCAGGAAGCTACCAGCTATACAGGTATGGTGAGGTAGCTGTAGAGAACACTGAGATCATCGAGTTCCAGTGGAGGATAGGCTCTGACATAGCTACGATACTCGATGTCCCGATGTCCGGTGACATAGCGCGTGAGGACGCCAAGAGCGGAGCTGAGGCCACAGTAAACAGGGCTAGGGAATGGAGCTCCGCTAGAGACAGGCTGGAGGGGCCACTTTGGGTTGGGACAGCCCAGGGAGGCCCCCACCTCGACATCGTCAGCTGGTGTGCCAGCGAGCTCTCTAAGCTAGGCTTCCAGATGTACGCTTGCGGAACCCTGAAGAAGGCAACTGAGCAGTACGAGTACAAGCCGACAATAGACTACGTCATCACAGCTAGGAGCATATTCCCATGGTGCTCTCCAATGCACCTATGGGGGCTCGGCCACCCTGGTGCATTCGCGCTGTTTGCTGCATTAGGCTGTGATACATTCGACTCAGCATCATATGCCATCTACGCTAGGGGATCCAGGTACATGCTGCCAGAGAGGGTTCTGAGGCTTGAGGACCTCACTGAGCTGCCATGCAGCTGCTCTGTCTGCTCAAAGTACACTGCGAGAGAGCTAGCTGAAGAGGAGAAGCCTGTGAGAGAGAAGCTGCTGGCAAAGCACAACCTACACGTGATGCTGGCTGAGATGAGGAGGGTGAGAGAAGCCATAAGAGGAGGCTACCTATGGGAGCTGGTCATCCAGAGAGCTAGAGGCCACAGCGGCCTATACCAGGCTTTAAGGTACCTGCTGGAGAGCAAGTACAGCTGGCTTGAGGAGCACGAGCCCTTCTCAAAGAGGTCTGGGGTCAGGCTGATAAGCGAAGAAGCCTACTTAAGGCCTGATGTCAGGAGAGCTGCTGAAATCATAAAGTCCAGGAGCTTCAAGGGCAGCTTAGCTGAGTCACCTCTAGGTAAGGTGCCTGCTGGCCTAGCCTACACGTTCCCAGTAGGCCACATGGACTCAGATGAGCCTCCTCAAGTAGACCCATACGAGCAGGTGTCCCATACGCTGGTATTCCAGTTCGGAGAAGGGGCTGACAGCTTCCTTGAAAGAGAGAAGCTCAGCTACCGCTTCTCCAAGAAGACTGGGATGCTCCGCGACGTGTACTATGATGGGAAGAGGATAGGGGCCTTCAGGTACTATGATGGGCACTTCATACCAAGCCTAGAGGGGGCTAGGCTCATAATGCGTGGAGTAGAGCCTCCATCCTGCAGAGTTGTGATCAAGGACGAGTTCGAGGAGGCTGTAGCATCTGGCACCACGGTCTTCACCCACTTCATTGAAGACTGCGACCCCAAGATAAGGCCGTATCAGGAGGCGTTTGCAGTAAACAGGGGGGACGAGCTGCTGGCAGTCGTACACACCCTGCTCTCTGCCTCAGAGGTAGGGGGGTGCGAGAGGGCAGCTTTCGCCAGAAACAGGTTCCACATCAAGCCATTTAAGCCCAAGCTTGCAGTTTAAGCGTGGCCTAGAGCCCGCCGACGAACACAGGCCTCATTGAGAGCCGTACTGGGAGGTTCAGCGGCCTCCAGGGCAGCCCTCTACACTTGCTGCTGACCTCCTCGATCAGCTCCTCAATGCTCATCCTCTTATCTCCTCCTCCCCTCTCTCTAACTGCTAAAACTCCTTCTTCAATCTCCTTTGCTCCAACGAACACTATGTATGGTATCCACTCCCTTTCAGCAGCGCGGACCTTCCTAGCCAAGCTCATGTCCCTGTCGTCGACATCAGCTCTGATCCTGCTGTCGCTAAGCTTCCTGCAGACTTCAAGGCTGTACTCAATGAGCTTCTCGTCAGCTGCGACTGGCAGGATCCTGACCTGGGTCGGTGAGAGCCACAGTGGAAGCTTAGGCTTCTCGCCTTGCTTCATCTGCTTAGCTGCAGTCTCTAGGAGGGCGTAGATGAACCTCTCAATTGAGCCCATAGATGAGTGGACTATTATAGTGCCCTTCTTCTCTCCCTTCTCATCAATGTAGTAGATGCCATACCTCTCTGAGTCCTCTATGTCAAGCTGCACTGTGGATAGCTGGGCGTTCCCCCCCTCTGGGTCTATGAACTGGAACTCGTGCTTCAGTATCCAGTAGTGCTTCCTCTTAGGCAGGAGCTCTATGAGAGCAGGCTTCCCAGTGTACTTCAGCATCTCAAGAAGAGGCTCCTTAAGCCTGCTGTAGAACTCCTCCACAACCCTAAATGCCACTGCGAAGTCTATTTGGAGTGCTCTAAGGAGGTCAGTGTACCTCTTGAACAGCATTATAAACTCCTTTACCCCGCCCTCTAGGCTAGCTGTGAAGCAGTGTATGTCTGGCATGGTGAAGCTTCTCAGCCTACGCAGCCCAACACACTCTCCTCTCTGCTCGTACCTGAATGAAGGGGATATCTCATAGAACCTAGCTGGCAGCGACCTGTATGTCAGGGTTGTTGTCTTGAGCATCTCGAAGAGCCCGAAGTCGCCAGCAAACCTCACTATAAGCCTCCTTCCATCCAAGTCTATCTCATAGTCCTTCTCCCTGAACTTCTCAGCCTGCTCCCTTATCTCCTCCACGTCTTCCCTGTAGAAGAGTGGGGTCTCTATCTCCATTGCGCCAAGGCTGTGAGCTATGTCGAGTGCGAGGTCTTCTAGCAGCCTCTTTAGCAGAGTCCCCTTGGGGTAGAACCTGAAGTGCCCCACGTCTGCAGCAGGCTCATAGTCGACGAGCTCAAGCCTCCTCATAGCCTCGGTGTGGAAGGGCTTGGCTGAAGCCCTTTCTCCACCGAGCTCTATCTTGATGAGCTCAGCAAGCTCGCTATCCAGCTCAGCAACCTTAGCTGGGTCAGCTGGAAGCTCCTCTCCGCTTGGAGTGAGGACTAGCAGCTTGCTCTCAGCCTCTTCCTCAACAGTCTTAGCCACCCTAGGTGCCCTGATGTCCCTGTAGGTCTCTGAGAGCGGGTGGCCCTTGCATCTGATCTCAAATGACTTGTACCACCCAAACGGCGAGCTATATACCTCAAACCCCCCCTCCCTAAGCTTCCCTCTGAATGCCTCCAGAACCTCTAGTGCAACAGATGGTGGAGCAGGGTTGGGTGAAAGATGCACCCAGGGGTATACCACTACCCTCCTGCAATCTACCCTATCAGATACAGCAGACACCTCACGGGCAGCGTGCTCAGCCACCTCAGGCTTGTCTCCCCTCTCCACGGTTGTGAACACGACGAGTGCCTCATCTATCCTCTTCTCCTCTGCTTCAGCCTCCTCAGCCTTCTCAATAGCCTTCTCGAGAGGCTTGTACCTGATGTAGTCTGCATGCACTATCAGCAGCTTCAACCTACCACACTCCCTCTACTGCCTTCAGCCTAGTGGCCTGTGTGTACTTTGCTTTAGCCACTCCTCCACCTGCAATAAAAGTGTAGCTTGCAGTAGTCTCGGAGGACACCAGGACGCCGGTTTGAAGGTCGTAGTATGCAACGGACTTCAAAGAGAAGCTTCCACCTCCCTTCTCGAATGGGGAGATGAACTCCATGGTCAGATTCCTGCCATAGACCTCAATCCTGACGCACCTCAACCTACCTACTGGGGTTGAAACGGAGTAGACTCCAGCCACCCTGACCTCCACGATGCCGCTGGCACTCATGTTGAAGCCTGGTGCAGCGGCTATCACAGCTTCAAATGGGCTGCTCCAGCTATCTCCCTCCACAAGCCTTCTACCATACACTCTGACCTCCTCGCCGATTCCTGCTGCAGACTCCAGGATCCTAGCGAGCTCCCCCTCTCCCTCAAGGACTTCTAGGACCCTTCCCTCCCTATCGACCCTCAGCAGGACCTCTCTGGCTCCAGCCTTACTGAGCAGCCTGAGCCTCAGTGTGCTTGCGCCTGAAGAGGAGCTGACTACCTCTAGCTCAAGAGAGCCCTTAGTAGTCTGCTTGACCCCGAGCATCTCAACTTGAGCTACAAAGCTATACTTGTACCTGGCTCCAAGCTTGGGCTGGAAGTACAGGACCACTTGCTCAGGGGGCTTCAGCAGGGTGTACCCTGCCATGATGGCTGCAGCTGCTAGCAGAGCTGCAGCCGCTATAGCTACCTTCCTAGGCATGCCTTATTCCTGCAAAAGAAGGTTAAAGGTTTTACTAGCTTACTGCGCTAGGTAGCTCTCCAAGCGCCTTGATCAGCTTGTCTATCTTCCTCTCAACCCTATCCACTCTAGCATTCAGTGCTGCCATGCTTTTCACGAGGAGCCCAAACGCCTCTGATGCCCTCTCCAGCGTCGACAGCGTGGTAGCCATGCTAGGCTGCTTCTCCTCTTCTTTGACGAGATCTGAGGCTCTAACGGGCTCCACCCTGTCAGGCTTGAATGCCCTAGTCACCAACCCTGCTCCCATCTACTAGGGGACAGAAACCAATATTATGCCAGAAGCTCATATGTCAAATAACACCCTGAGCTTCCACCCCTCTTCTCCCTTTGATATCTCCATCATCCCGTATGTCACAGCTTTGATGTCTGTTTTCGGCATGTGCTTCTCAGGGCTGTACTCTTCTCCACGTACCCTCGCCTTAAGCCTGTAGACCTCCCCCTCAGCCACCTCTACGTCGAACTCGGAGTAGACCTTGCCTTCTGCATCAAACTTGTATAGCAGCTCTTCAAGCCAGCTTACGAGCAGAACCTCCAGGCTATCTGCTTCAAGCTCGACTTCCTCCTCGATCCTAGGCTCAACTCTGCTCGTATCCACCATTACCTCGAACATCCCTCTAGCTGCCTCAGCAAACGCATCCCCCAGCGTAGGCCCATAGGCCTCCACGTATGCGTCGCTTGTGTGCTCGAGGAACCTGAAGCCCTTCCTGCTCAAGCTCACACCAGCTATACTCGCCTCCTCTTAAACTTAAGCCTGACTTCCCTCCCAGCGAAGGGGCTTCTAG